>CAYJBL010000032.1:11424-13496 GCA_964368115.1 uncultured Bacteroidales bacterium | reverse complement strand
ACATTAATTTTACAGCTCCTTTTAGTTCGTTAAGAAAATTGATTTACACGCCAGAAGTAATGTTTGCAGACATCAAAATTGATGGAAAAGTAAAAGTTGCGTTAATAAAAGAACTTCAATTCCACCCAACAAGTGATGAGGTTTTACATATCGACTTTTATGAAGTAGTTGAGGATAAGCCAATCAAAGTTAAAATTCCAGTAAAAGTTGAAGGTTCATCTCCAGGTGTAAAAGCAGGGGGTAAATTAAAAATTGCTTCAAGAAAATTAACTGTAAGAGCGTTAATGGCTGATATGCCAGATTATTTTATGGTAGATATTTCAAAACTTCGTATTGCAGAAGCAATTAGAGTAAGAGATTTACAATCAGATACATTAGAGTTTGTTGATTCACAATCTAATGTTGTTGTTATGGTAGCTGCAGCTCGTGGCGCATCTGCTGCGGCAGCTAACGAAGCAGCTGAAGAAGAAGAGTAACAAATTTCCTAAGCCATGAAATATTTAATCGTAGGTTTAGGCAATCCGGGTGTTCAATATCAAAACACTCGTCATAATATTGGTTTTAAAGTGCTAGACTATCTTGCGGAGAAGTCTAGCACTTCTTTTTTTGATAAAAGATATGGCTTTAGAGCAGAATATAAGTTACGAGGTAAAATCATGATACTTGTGAAACCTACAACATATATGAATTTAAGTGGAAAAGCTATTAACTATTATTTACAAAAAGAAAAAATTCCAGTAGAAAATTTATTAGTAGTTGTTGATGATCTTGCATTGGATTTCGGAACAATACGAATAAAAACAAAAGGAGGAGCAGGAGGTCATAATGGACTTTCTGATATTGAAGAAACTTTGGGAAATTCAAATTATAATCGTTTGCGTTTTGGGATTGGAAATGAATTTTCTAAAGGACATCAAGTTGATTTTGTTCTAGGTGATTGGTCGGATGAAGAAAAGAAAACACTAAACGAACGTATCGAAATTGCAGGAAAAGCAATAGAAAATTTCCCAGTAATGGGAATTGAAAGAACAATGAATTTCTTTAATAATAAATAACATCATATGTCAAAGACGAATATACATAAACAAACAGTTTTGAATACTATTTCAAGATTAGCAGGTCGTTTGGCAAATGCAACTAAGCCTAGATTTTTTGTTCGTAGTTTTATTAAATATTTCATCCGAAAGTATAAAATAAACTTAGATAATTATATTGTTCCAAACTATGGTTTTAAATCTTTTAACCAGTTTTTTACGCGCAAAATAAAACCGGAAGCTCGCCCAATAGGAAGCGCTATTGTTTCTCCTGCAGATGGCGAAATTTTCGATTTTGGTCCGCTATCACAGGATACAAAAATGGAAATAAAAGGTAAGCTGAGTAGCTTACTTGAACTAGGTGCGAGAGAAAAATACAACTTTAATTCGTTTGCGGTAATTTATTTATCTCCATCTGATTATCATCGTGTGCATGCTCCCTTTGATTTAAATATTGATAGAGTAAAATATGTGCCAGGACGTTTGAAATCAGTGAGTGAGAAAACTTTCTACCGAACAAAAAATTTATACTCAACAAACGAAAGAATTATTATTTCAGGAAGTTCTGAGTACGGAAGATTTGTAATTGTTATGGTAGGGGCTCTTATAGTTGGTAAGATAAAATTAAGCTTTAATCAACTTACTAGTAACCAAAAAGGAGCAGATGTTGAGAAAGAGAATTTTGAGATACCAATTAAAATTGAAAAAGGAAAAGAATTAGGCTTTTTTGAAATGGGTTCAACAGTTGTTCTTGCAATAGAAAATACAAATCTGTCGAAACTTCTAAAACCAGAATTCTCAAAAGTTCGAATGGGCGAAACAATCGCAGAATAAGTTTTTTGTCCTAAATCTTATTTTTAGTATATTCTTCAAATTGCAATATTGCTTGAGGGCTACCCAAGTCTAGAACAAATTTATTGTCATGATTCCACGCCCCAATTCTATCTTTTTTTGCAATATTTAATAGTTCAGGAATGATTGAAAAAGAACCTTCTTTCTCTATTTTTTCAAATATTTCGTAGTTGAACATATAAATTC
>CAYJBL010000032.1:6082-11414 GCA_964368115.1 uncultured Bacteroidales bacterium | reverse complement strand
GAATAGAGATAATTTCAGAATTTGTTTTGTAGCTTTTCCAACCGCATAATCTATCTGTTTCATCAAAAAGAAGAAAATTAGAGCTTTCTCTATGAGAAACAGCCATAGTTACAATATTTTCAGAATTGTTATGAAAATTGTATAAATCATTAAGGTCTATTTCTGAATATATATCTACATTATGAAGTAAAAAAGAGTCTCTAGGTTTAAAGAATTTCTGAACATTTTTTAGTCCTCCGCCAGTATTTAATAGTTCGTTTGTTTCATCTGATATAACTATCTCAAGTCCAAAGTCATTATTTTTGATAAAATTGATAATCTGATCAGCAAAGTGATGAACATTTATAATAATGAAGTTGAAGCCTGCTTTTTTTAAATTTTCTATTTGAAGTTGAAGCATTGGTTTTCCGTTAACTTCTACCATTGCTTTTGGTTTATCATTTGTATGCGGTGCTAGTCTTGTTCCTAAGCCAGCAGCAAAAATCATCGCTTTCATATTTTATTGTTTTATTAAACAAAAATAAATAATATTTCTACATGCACTTTCATTTAACTGCAAAAAAAATGCTCCGAAAGGAGCATTTTAATAACAATTATTTAAATCTTACAATAAGAAGCTTAGCATAATACCTGCAGCTACAGCAGAACCAATAACTCCAGAAACATTAGGAGCCATTGCGTGCATTAGTAAGAAATTTGAATGATCTTCTTTATGTCCAATTTCTTGAGCTACCCTTGCACTGTCAGGAACTGCCGATACACCGGCACAACCGATAATCGGGTTGATTGGATTATCTTTTGGAGATAACCAGTTCATAATTTTTGCTACGATAACACCCATTGCAGTTGCTAAAATAAATGATAGAGCACCCATAGCAAAAATAACTACTGAATCAGGAGTTAAAAATACGTCTGCTTGAGTAGAAGCACCAACTGTTAACCCGAGTAATATTGTTATCGTATCAATCAATGGGTTTGCAGCTGTTTCTGCTAGACGTCTAGTTACACCACTTTCTTTTAAAAGATTACCAAAGAATAACATTCCTAATAGAGGTAATGCTGTTGGAGAAAGATATGCTGTTAATAGTAGACCAATAATAGGGAAAATTATCTTTTCTAATTTAGATACTTGGCGTGGTGCACGCATTTTAATAAGTCTTTCTTTTCTAGAAGTAAGTAATTTTACTATTGGTGGTTGAATAACAGGAACTAATGCCATATATGAATATGCAGCAATAGCAATTGGTCCAATTAGATTTTTTACGTATATTGGAGCTCCAAGTGCGTCGAATCCGATTACATTTAGACCATTTGCTAGTTTGGATGATAAGAAAATTGCTGTCGGACCATCTGCACCTCCGATAATTCCAATAGCTCCAGCTTCTGCAGGATGGAATCCAAAAACTAGAGCAAGTAAAAACGTTGCAAAAACTCCAAACTGTGCAGCAGCTCCTAAAATCATTAATCTAGGGTTGCTAATTAGAGACGAGAAGTCTGTCATAGCGCCTATACCAAGAAAAATTAGTGGAGGGAACCAACCTTGAACAACACCGCCATATAAAATATTTAAGACAGATCCAGGTTCGTAAATACCCAATTTTAAGTTAAAGTCAACAGCTTGGAACATAGGTATATTACCTATGATAATCCCGACGCCAATAGGAATTAGCAGAAGCGGTTCGTAGTTGAAACGAATAGCAAGGAAAATGAAAACTAAGCCAACAACTAACATTACAACATGCCAAATGGTAGCATTTGCAAAACCAGTAAATTCCCAGAATTTCATAAGTCCATGAACAGCAGCTCCTTTCTTTTCGTACTCTACGCCGTCTAAACTTAAAATATCGCCATTTATAGTTCCTTCGCGTGGAGATAATTGTATCACCTCTGGAGTACATACATAACCATTAGACGTCGCATTAGGGTCTGTATTTTTACTATAGTGTACTACTGTTGTAGGCTTAAACTCTAATCTTAATATATCGTTTTCAATTCTGAATGTACCAATATATTCTTTTTTTGCCGAGTCCATAGCAAACGACCCATCTTCTCTGAAAGTAATGGTTTTGTATCTGCTTACAGTTTCCATTTCTACCCCCTCACTTGGCATGATAGGCGTAGGGTAATAACCATCTGATTTATTCATCCATTTCCCTTCGATCAACGACTCTTTTGAGATGTTCGCTGATGCTATTGAAGAAATAAGTATCAATAAAGCAGTTAATATTAAATTTAATTTATATTTCATCTTAAGTATTATTTGTTTATTCAACTTCAATTAATACATCATTTTGAAGTACAGATTGACCTACTCTTACCTTGATTGCAGATACAACTCCGTCGAACTCAGAAACAATGTTGTTTTCCATTTTCATCGCTTCCATGATCATTACTACAGTACCTTTTGATACTTTATCTCCTTGGTTTACTTTTAGTTCTAGGATATTTCCTGGAAGTGGAGATAAAATTGGTTTTCCATTTCCTGAACCTGCAGATGCCTGAGGTTTAGCTTGTACTGGAGCTTCTTTTGTAGCTTTAGGTGTTGCTCTTCTTACTACAGGAGCTGGTTTTGCAGTTTTCTCCAATTCTACTTCATATTTAGAACCATTAACCTCAAGGTGTGCTATATTTTCGACTATTTCGTTAACCGTAACATCATAGTCGTTACCATTTATTTTAAACTTAAAGTTTTTCATTATTATCAGTATTTTACTAATTATTAATATATTGTACGTTTGTATTCCACTGTGTATTTAACCTTTCGTTGATATCCATTGTTAAAATCAACGATTCTTCATCGTGCATATCTTCAAAGTGTAAGTGCATTGCCATTGCAATAGCAGCGTATACTTCATCGTTAGACTTGGTTTCATTAGATTTTGGTTGTTCTGCAACTTGTGCTGTAGATTCTTTTTTACCTCCAATTTTAATATTTAATAGTTTTGGTAAATTTTGAAAAAACAGATAAATACACACAAGAGCAATAATAACAACTCCAAACCCAATTGCAAATATTGTCATTGCGTTTGCATCGAGAGTAGATAAGTCAAATGTTATTGCATTTATTATTGTTAACATGTTATTACTTTTTTATAATGGAATATTTGTATGTTTTTTATTTGGCATTTTATCTTTTTTAGATGCTAATGCAGCAAGTGCACGAATTATTCTGAAACGTGTGTTTCTAGGTTCAATCACATCATCAATATAGCCATATTTTGCTGCTTGGTATGGGTTAGCAAATTTATCTTTGTACTCTGCTTCTTTTTCTGCAACATATTCTGCTTTTTTGTTAGGATCAGTGATGTCTTTTAGTTCTCTAAAGTTAAGAACTTCAATAGCTCCTTGTGCTCCCATTACTGCAATTTCAGCAGTTGGCCAAGCATAATTTAAGTCGCTTTTAAGTTGTTTACAACTCATTACATCGTGAGCTCCACCATATGATTTTCTAAGTGTAATTGTAACTTTAGGTACTGTAGCTTCACCATATGCATACATCAATTTTGCTCCGTTAGAAATAATTCCGCCATATTCTTGTGAGCTGCCAGGTAAGAACCCAGGCACGTCAACTAATGTTACTAAAGGAATATTGAAACAGTCGCAGAAACGAACAAATCTAGCTGCTTTTCTTGAAGCTTCAATATCTAGTACTCCTGCTAAGAAACTTGGTTGATTTGCAACAATACCAACAGATTGTCCGTTAAAACGAGCAAATCCAACTACGATATTCTTTGCATAATGTTTGTGAATCTCTTCAAATTCGCCATTGTCAACAATCGTATTGATAACCTCTTTAACGTCGTAAGGTTTGTTTGGATTGTCAGGAATAATTGTATTTAGAATATCATCAATTCTATCAATAGGGTCATTACATTCTACAATTGGAGTTTTTTCCATGAAGTTTTGAGGAATGTATGAGATTATTCTTCTAAGAGTTTCGATTGCCTCTTGTTCGTTTTGAGATACAAAATGAGCAACACCAGATTTAGATGCATGTATCATTGGTCCTCCAAGATTTTCAACAGAAATATCTTCGCCTGTAACTGTTTTTGTTACTTTTGGACCAGTTACAAACATGTAACTAATATCTTCAACCATAAGAATTAGGTCTGTTAATGCAGGAGAATATACTGCACCTCCAGCGCATGGGCCTAAGATTGCCGAAATTTGAGGAATAACTCCAGATGCTTCGATATTTCTTTGGAAAATGTCAGCATAACCAGATAAGCTTAGAACACCTTCTTGTATTCTCGCTCCACCACTATCGTTTAATCCGATTACAGGAGCTCCAGCTTTCATTGCCATATCCATAACTTTGCAAATTTTCTTTGCATTAGTTTCAGATAAGGACCCTCCTAATACAGTAAAATCTTGAGAATATACATAGATTAGACGACCATCTATAGTACCATATCCAGTTACTACTCCGTCGCCGTAGAATTGTTGTTTCTCTAATCCGAAGTCGTGACAACGGTGAGTAACAAACATATCAAATTCTTCAAAACTTCCCTCGTCAAGTAGTAAGTCTATTCTTTCTCTTGCGGTTAGTTTGCCTTTTGAATGTTGATCTTCAATTCTTTTTTCTCCGCCTCCTAAACGTGCTTGAGCACGCATTTCGACAAGCTTTTTGATTTTTTCTTCGATTGCCATTTTTAGTTTGTTCTTATGGTTTTGTATGATAATAAATTGTTATTTGTTTTTGTCTTCACATAATTCGGTTAAAACACCTAAACTTGATTTTGGGTGTAAAAAAGCGATGTCTAAGCCTTCTGCGCCTTTTCTTGGTTGTTTGTCGATTAAGTTAACTCCTTTATCGCTTAACTCAGCTAACGCACCTTCCAAACCTTTTGTTGCAAATGCAATGTGATGTATGCCTTCGCCTTTCTTTTCAATGAATTTTCCTACTGGTCCTTCTGGATCGGTAGACTCTAATAATTCTATTTTTGTTTGACCAATCATGAAAAATGCAGTTTTAACTTTTTGATCTTTTACTTCTTCAACGGCATAGCATTTTAGCCCTAATACATTTTCGTAATATTTTTTAGCCTCGTCAATAGATTTGACGGCTATTCCAATGTGTTCAATGTGAGTTAGTTCCATTGTGTGTGTGGTTTGTGTTAAAATTATCGGGCAAAAGTATAAAAATGTTATTCGTATAGCAAATTAAAATAGAGTTTTTATTTTAAATATTTACATAAAAATTATGCAAGTATTTTTCTATACAAATTTCTGTCTGAAAAATTGATTTTTAATAATATAAATTTAAGTGTATAAGTTAGTTTTTTATAAAAAAAAAGACTAGCAAAACTTGCCTTATTTTTGTTTAATATTC
>CAYJBL010000032.1:0-6072 GCA_964368115.1 uncultured Bacteroidales bacterium | reverse complement strand
TTGAAATCAAAAGATACGTCAAAAAATACCCCCGACTTAGATACTTTTGGAAAAGCATCGGTTATGCGAAAAAAAAACTATTTGAGCAGAGCGGAGTGAATTTTAGCCAAAGTCGATTCTGATTAGGATTCTCACGCATGACGTCTTTTCAAGGAATGCAGCGATGTGGCAATCAATGCACTCTAACTATTTGCATCCTACGAGAATAGAAAAATATATTAAAAAACATGTCGTAGACAACTAAATTATATTAATTTCGTCTTTCGTTTCGATAAGTGATAAATATGAATCTTAGTAATAGAGATGATGTAAAAATGATTGTAGATGGCTGCATAAATGGCGATAGAAATTGTCAGCATTTTTTGTATAAAACATTGTACGGAAAAATGTTGGCTGTTTGTATGCGATATTCAGGAAATACAGACGAAGCAAAAGATTATTTACATGATGGCTTTATTAAGGTTTTTGATAAAATTAAGGATTATAAATTTACTGGCTCAATAGAAGGTTGGATTCGAAGAATTATTGTAAATAATATAATAGATGCAATAAGGAGAAAAAAGTTTACAAGCTTTGGAAACGATTCAGAATATGCTTTACAAAATCTAACTGATCAACATGATGAAGATATTGGGAATTTAACCAAAATCGAAAATGATGCAGCAAAGATTATTGAACTAATTCAAGAATTATCTCCAGCTTATAAAACTGTATTTAATTTATATGTGATTGAAGATTATCCGCATAAAGAAATCGCAGAAATGTTGGGGATAAGTATCGGTACATCTAAATCGAATCTTGCTAAAGCAAAAGGTAAATTAAAAAATCTATACATTAAAAAATACGGAAATATCCATGAGTAGTTTAGATAATATAAAAAATACGCTGAAGGATTACGAATTTGAGTACAATCATTCTGATTGGACAAAGTTAGAAACGAGCCTTTCGAATGCTGAAAATAAATTAAATCAGAAAAATATTTCGTCTAAAGTTTTTGTTGGAATTGGACTTGTACTTGTTTTGGCAGCAATCGTGTCGTCGTTGTTCTTATTTAGCAACGATGGTGTGGAAATTGCTAACAAGGAATTGCAAAATAATTCAATAGAGAATCCGAAGGAAAATAATGATGAGACATTAGCTAAAAATGATGCAGTTGAAGAGGAGATGCTTATTGTTGCAGAAGAGAAAGAGGAAACAGAAACTATAATTGTAAAAGAAAAGCCAATAGTTGAAGAAGAACAGCAAAAAATAGTAAGTGCTGAAATAGTAAATATTGTAGAGCAAAGTCCTGAACCAAAAAATGTTGAACAATCAAATATAGTTGCTGAAACTCCAAAAAAATCTAGTGAAGAAGTTGAGAAACAAGACGAAAACCAGCATGTAGAAACCCCAGAAGTTTCGAGTATAAGATTCGAGTATAATGTCGAAACAAGCACTTGTGTGCCGTGCAATATAGACTTTGTAGCAGTAAATGTTCCAGAAAATTGCGAGGTGATATGGAATCTTGGAAATGGAATAAGACAGAAAGGAAATAAAAATTCACATACATTAACCCAATCTGGTGAATATCTACCAGAAGGTTTAGTTTCGAACAACAATTTTATTTTACGAACCGACAAACTTGATAAAATTGTTCTATATGCTGGAGACTCAGATAGAATAGAATCAAGTAATGATGATAATAATTACCATTTTGAGTGCGAACCTAAAGACTTAACTGGATATATTTGGACAATAGATAATCAAGAGTTTATTGGTTCGTCGGTAAGTTATAAATTTGAGAAAGCAGGGATTTATAATATTGTTTTACTCTCAACTAACGAGCATTTTTGTAAAACAAAAACAGAGAAACAAATAAATATTGAAATAGAAAATAAATATTATTTGCCAAATGCTTTTACTCCTGAAAATGGTGGAATAAATTCACAGTTTGGACCAATTGGCGAAAATATGGATTTTGAGGTTTATAATTTCAGAATCGTAGATTCGGCTGGAATATTGGTTTTTGAATCAAACCAAGTCGATTTAATGTGGAATGGCAAAATAAATAATATTGGAACTTACATGTGGGAAATAAAAACTATAGACGAATTTGGTAATTCTCAAATAAAAAAAGGAAGTGTGAAATTATTGAGGTATTAAATAATAATAACTTCAGGTTCCAACATAACACCGAATTTATCGTATACCTTTTTTTGAATAGTTTTTGAGAGTTGAGATACTTCTTCTCCTGTTGATTTATTATACTTATTAATAATAACCAAAGCTTGTTTGTCGTGAATGGCTGCATTACCAAACGAAGTTCCTTTTAATCCGCATTTGTCAATTAGCCAAGCAGCTGCTAATTTGTATGTTCCATTACATAGGTCAAAATAGCGTAAATCTTCAAATTCAGATTTTAATGAGAGCATCTTATTGGTATTGATTATTGGATTCTTAAAAAAACTTCCTGCATTTCCGTGTTCATCTGTGTTTGGTAGTTTTGAATTTCGAATCGAAATTACCTCGTCTCGGAGTTTAGAAGGTGTTGCAATATTTTTGTCGCAAAAAACATTTTTGATGTCGGTATAGCTGAGATTGCAATTTGCCTTGTTAAATAGTTTGTAGGTAATTTTTAAGATAATTACATTGTTTTTTAAGCTCTTTTTAAAAATGCTATTTCGATATTCATACTCACAATTTTTACCATCGAGGGTTTTAATTTCAAAATCGATTAGATCGATGTATTCTACGGAGTGAATAAAATCGCATATCTCAACGCCGTAAGCTCCAATATTTTGTACTGCACTTGCGCCAACTGTTCCAGGAATTAATGATAAATTTTCTAAACCGTAAGCATTATTTTCGATTGTCCATTCCACAAACGAATCCCATTCGATGCCAGCTTCTGCTTCAACATAAACAAAGTCAGAATCTCTGTGTATGATAGTTTTTTCTGAGGTAGTAGGGTGGATTATCGTTCCGTCATAATCTTTAGTAAATAGAATATTGCTGCCACCTCCTAAAACAAGAAACTCAGATTTGAAAACATCTTTATTGTTTTTCGCAAATTCAACAATTTCGGTAGATTTTTCATATTCGATAAATCTTTTAGCTTTCGCGCTAATATTGAAAGTGTTGTGGTGTTCTAAACAGAAATTTGCGAGGTCTTTCATCTTGTAATAATGTTTTTGCAAAGGTATGTAAAAATGTAGGAATAAAACGTTTCTTTTATTTGAAAGTGTATGCTTCGTATTCGCTCGCAATGACGGTTCTTTTAGACGCGTTTTATTGTATTGTTGCGCATATTGTATATATTTGAATAAATTTTAGTGAAGTGACCAATAAAAAAATCATAATTTCAGTATCTAACGATTTAACTAACGACCAACGAGTTTATCGTATCGCAAGTTGTATGCAAGATATGGGGAATAATGTTGTTGTTATTGGTAGAAATAGGGCAAATTTTTTCTCGAAAACAAAAAAAGATTATTTTATAATGAAACAATATGACACAACAAAATAAGATACAACCGACGACAAACCGAGAACAATCAAGCTTGCATGAATTGCCGAGGTGCGAAGGTGGGGGGCAAGTGCAACGCAGTCAGCTGTTTGAGGAGCGTAAGGTGCGCACTCTTTGGGATGATGAGCAAGAGAAGTGGTACTTTTCCATTATCGATGTAGTTGAGATATTGACTGATAGCAGTGAACCAAAGCGTTATTGGAGTGATCTGAAACGCAAATTGGCAAAAGAGGGAAATGAAACGTACGATAAAATCGTACGTTTGAAAATGCGAGCTAGTGATGGTAAAATGCGTATGACCGATGTTGCTGATACTGAGCAATTGTTTCGTCTGATTCAATCTATTCCATCACCAAAGGCTGAACCATTTAAGCTGTGGATGGCACAAATAGCAAGTGAGCGTTTAGACCAAATGCAAGACCCTGAACTATCTATTGAGCAAGCGATGACAGATTATCGTAGGCTTGGGTACTCTGAGAATTGGATTAATCAGCGTATTAAGTCCATCGAGATACGTAAGGAGCTCACGGATGAGTGGAAACGTTGTGGATTGGAAGAGGGTGTGCAGTTTGCAACGCTTACTGATATAATCTATAAAACTTGGAGCGATCACACAGCAAAGGAGTACAAGCGACTGAAGAATCTCAAAAAAGAGAACCTACGAGATAATATGACTAATCGAGAGTTGGTATTGAATATGTTGGCTGAGTTAACCACAAAAGGTCTCTCGGAAAATAGCGATCCTCAGACGCTGCAGCAACACACAGAGGTTGCAGTAAAGGGTGCAACAGTAGCTCGCAACGCTCGCCTTGACATGGAGCAAGTCTTGGGCGAAAAAATCGTAACCTCACTCAACGCTAAGTCGATTCACAGGCAAATAGAGTGTGATACAGAGGGTAATACAAATGATGATTAATGAAATATATTGGGTGAATTTCTTGTAAATTCACCCATTTTTATTACGTTGCAAATCCCTTACCTGTTTTACTAAATTATCTTACAAAGATTTGATTTTCAAAAGTTTTATGTATTTATATTGTTCTGGTTCTAAAAAAGAGTGTGCCCGTCTGGCATTAAGACAAAACGAATGTTATTCTATTGCAAAAATATGGATTGCTTCGTCGCGTTGCTTCTCGCAATGACGTAAAAAGAACAGATCGCCACACTTCGTTCGCAATGACGATTCTCACATCTGTGCCGCCATTGCGAGGAGCGCAGCGACCGCGATAATCTCTAAGGTTTGCACAATACAAAATAATCAACCCGAATGCGAAGCATTCACCGCTCTAGCCGCATCAGCGTATAGGCGTTAAGAAATTTGCTAAGTGCAGCGGTTAAGCGAAAAAGCTGTTTGAGCATAGCGAGTTCTTTTTCGTCAGCGGAACGAAGTAAATATTAGCCAAATACGGTTCAGCGGCAAACGTTTTTGCATACTTTTTTCGTTACAAAAAAGAATGTGCCCGTCTGGCATTAAGACAAAACGAATGTTATTCTATTGCAAAAATATGGATTGCTTCGTCGCGTTGCTTCTCGCTATGACGGTTCTTTTAGGCGCGTTTTATTGTATTGTTGCGCATATTGTATATATTTGAATAAATTTTAGTGGAGTGACCAATAAAAAAATCATAATTTCAGTATCTAACGATTTAACTAACGACCAACGAGTTTATCGTATCGCAAGTTGTATGCAAGATATGGGGAATGATGTTGTTGTTATTGGTAGAAAACTGAAAAACAGCCATGCTGCGCCAGATGCAAAATACAAAACAATACGTTTCAATTTGCTATTTAACCAAGGAATTTTATTTTATATAAATTTAAATTGGAGAATTTTTTGGTACTGCTTGTTTCGTCGTTTCGATATGCTTGTTGCAAACGATTTAGATACTTTGTTGGCAAACGCAATAGTCTCATCGATAAAAAGGAAGGACTTTATTTACGATAGTCACGAACTATTTACAGAAGTGCCAGAATTGGAAGGAAAGAGAAAAAAAAAGCAGATTTGGTTATTTATTGAAAAGCTTTTTATTCGAAAAGCAAAAGCGCAGTACACAGTATGTGAGCCAATAGCAAAATATTACAATGAGAAATACGGAATAGATATGAAGGTTATTAGAAATTTTCCGTTCTCAAAGCCTTGCGTTACAGATTATTTTAGTCGGGAAAATATAATTATTTACCAAGGTGCATTAAATAAAGAGCGAGGCTTAGAAAATTTAATTCTAGCAATGCAATATATGTCAGATTATGAGTTAATTATATCGGGAAAAGGAGATTTGCAAGAAGAGTTGAAACAAATATCAAATAGTACAACTTATTCTGCAAGGATTATATTTACTGGAAACTTGGATTTTAATAATTTACATGCGTATACATGTAGGGCAAAATTAGGAGTGTCGTTGGAGGTAGGTAATAGCTTAAACTATAAATATGCGCTTCCGAATAAAATATTTGATTACGTACAAGCTGGTGTTCCCGTGCTTTGTAGCGATCTCCCAGAAATGAGTAAAATAGTAGAGACATACAAAATTGGGGAAATTTTTAATGGTAAAACTGCTTTGGAACTT
>CAYJBL010000031.1:0-13744 GCA_964368115.1 uncultured Bacteroidales bacterium | reverse complement strand
TACTCCACCTACAGTTGCTGTTGCTCCTACCGATAAAGTAAATTCTGCCATTAAGCTTGTAACATCTGTTCCATTCACGACCTCAATATTTACTGTCTTAGCCATATCATCTATTTCTGCTGGTGCATTATCTAATGCGCCAAAACTGAAATCTAAAATATTGGTTGCTGTACTTAGCTCATTATTTACACTTACTGTTACTGTCCAATCTGCTGTTGTTACTCCATCTTCTGCAGTTACTACATAAACTACTGGTGCTGTAAAATCGTTAGCTGTTACGCCTGATTCTTGTGCTACTGCTCCAATTGCTGCTGTTGCTCCTTCCGATAAAGTAAATTCTGCCATTAAGTTTGTAACATCTGTTCCATTTACAACTTCTATATTTACTGTCTTAGCCATATCATCTATTTCTGCTGGTGCATTGTCTAATGCGCCAAAACTGAAATCTAAAATATTGGTTGCTGTACTTAGTGCACCTGTTGCTTCTGTTACTGTTACTGTCCAATCTGCGGTTGTTACGCCATCTTCTGCAGTTATAGTGTAAACCACTGGTGCTGTAAAATCGTTAGCTGTTACGCCTGATTCTTGTGCTACTGCTCCAATTGCTGCTGTTGCTCCATTTGATAGTGTAAAATCTGCCATTAGATTTGTAAGATCTGTTCCATTAACAACTTCTATTGCTACAGTTTTAGCTGTTGCGTCAATTACTGCTGCTGCATTATCTGATGCTCCAAAACTATAAGCTAAGATGTCAGTTGCTGATGATGCTACCATTTCGCCAGTTATACTTACATTGTCAATAAATGCATCTGGTCCCCAATCAGAAAGGAAATAGAATCTAAATTTAATATTTCCAGTATACGCTGAAAGATCAATTGCTCCACTTGAAATATAATCACCTGGGAAACTATTACCTGCTCCATTTGCATCAAAGTCTTCCCCTGTTATTGTCCATAGATCCACCCATGTTGCTCCATCATTTTCAGTTACCTGAAGAGTTATAGCATCATTAGGATATGATGCATCATATAAATGCGACCAAGTAAATTCAATTGAAGCATTTTCTACTCCAGATAAATCTATAAGTGGACTTGTAATGTAAGCTGTATTACCTGCAGTCCAAGAATAAAAACTCGCATCTACTGCTCCTCCATCCCACTGACTTACTGTTTGTGTTCCTCCTGTTAAATCCCAACAATTCTCTATTGTTGTCCAGTTTTCAAACTCTTCTGTCCAAGGGAATGTCGAAATAATACCACACTCTGTTGTGAAGCTAAATTGTGTCCATTCAGAATCTCCTAAAACATCTCCACAATTTGCTTGAATATAAACATCATATTGTGTTTGCGCATTCAAATTACTTAATGCTATTGATGTTTCAGTTACTTCAAGCATTGTTCCTTCTCCTTGAACAAAACCTACTACACCATACTCTACCATCCATGATGTTTCTGTAGAGCCTGCTGTCCATGAAACCGTTGCCGAAATATCTGTAAGGTCTGTAGCTGTAATTCCTGTAACTTCTTGGCATGAAACTGGAGTAGTAAACACTACTACAGAAGGTACTGCTTCTCCATTTTCAGCACCACAATCTGCTTTTACATAAACTGTATAAGTTGTGTTTGCCTCTAAGCCTTCTAATGTATGGTTAGCTTCTGTTACTGTTACAGTTGTTCCGTTCACTTGTGGATTGTTGTCACTTGGTCCATAGGTAATATCCCATTCCATGTTATTCATTCCTGCTGTCCAAGCTAAGTTAGCTGTTTGATAATCTATCGCTATTGCAGTTAAATCAGTTACCGCTGCACATGTTACTTCTGTTACAAAGCTTGCAGGGCCAGCTAATTGAGACATTCCAAGAACATCTCCACAATCTGCTACTACATAAACATCATACTCTGTATCTACTCCTAAGTCAACAAGTGTATAAGGATTTGTAACTCCTTCTATAGTAGTTCCTATTCCAGACTCAGGATTAAATCCTGCATTTCCGTAAATAATATTCCACATAGTTTCTGTAGAACCTGCTATCCACGAAACGATTGCCGACTCACTTGTTATTTCAGATATTTCTATATCTGTAACTATTGGACAAGCCACAGTCGTTGAGAATTCAATCGGTCCAATCCATACTCCTTCTCCATCTGCTCCGCCGCATATTGCACGTACGTATACATCATAATCTGTATCTTCAGCTAAATCTACTATCGTATATGTATTCTCAGTGACATCATAAATCTCGCCACCTGTTAATATATTAAAATTCGCAGGGCCATAACGCACTTGCCACTCTGTTTCTGCACTTGCACTTGCTGTCCACGAAATTGTTGCAGATTGATAATCTGTAGCATCAACTACAAGCTCTGATATATTCTGACAAAGAACTCCTGTTTCAAAAACATATGGACCCATTGTTGTCGAGTATCCTCCCATCTCTGGATTACAATCTGCTTGAATATAAACATTATACAAAGTTTCTGCCTCTAAGCCTGCTATTTCAAAAGTATCTGTGGTCGCAGTCATTTCTGTTCCTTCTCCATTCATGAAGCCTTGTGGCCCATAAATAACTTTCCATTGCGATTCATTTCCAATTGCATCAACACCTAATTCTAATGTTGTTCCAGTGAAATCTACTAAATCCAACGAAGCTACTGCTGGACATAAAATGTCAGTAGTCACATTTACTGGTCCATACCATAAACCATCTTCCACATCACAATTTGATTTTACATAAAAACTATAAGTTGTTTCTGCAGCCAAAGATAAGATGCTAGTTCCTGCTGTTGTATCACTTATCGCAGTAACATCGTTTACAATTGTTCCTGCTGCTAATACATCAGTTCCTGCTACTCCATAAATAATATCATAGTTTGTTACTCCATCAATCAAAGGCCAACTTACGTCAACTGTTGTTCCTGTGATATCTGAAAATAGTATCTCGTTTGGTGAAGTACATAATTCGTCGTAAATATTTAAATTATCTATAAACCATCCAGCGTATTCGACCCCATAATCGGCATTTATTCTAAAGCGAATCAAGATTGTTTGGTCTACATAATCTACCAAAGTAAATTTTTCTTGTTTCCACCAATCATTTGTTGGTGTTCCAGTTCCCCAACTTGTATATGCATTATTATCAAAAGATGGGCCAATTGGGTCATTACTAGTGTTTGGTGTATAATTACCTACTCCCAAATAAGCTGTTTCAGGTAAAACATCCCAAACATTTCCGCCATCTACTGATATTTCAACATAAGAATGATCATAACCACTTTCTGTCGATGCGATATGCCAAAAACTCAATATAGGGTTCGTTACCCCTGTAAGATCAATCCCGCATTGCATTTGCATTGTATTTACATCATCTGCACTATAAGCTCCATGCGCGCTTGTATTTCCACTTGAAACTATCGAAGTTTCAACACCCCAATCAGTACCATTTCCATCAACATTTGTAAATAAGCCTAAACCTCCTTCAAAATCTTCTGCAACTGGAAGCGTTAGTATATTTGCACAACTTGTTGTAAATACAAGTATCTCTGACCATTCACTAAATTCACCACCACAATTAGCTCTTATATAAACTTCATACGCAGTAAGTTCATTTAAACCTATAAATGAGTATGTAAGTTCTTCCACATCAATCGTAGTTGCAGTTTGTAAATCAACTGTTCCTAATTCGCCATAGACTATTTGCCATGCAGCTTCTACTGCTCCTGCTTCCCAAATTACTACTGCAGAATTTGCTGTTACTTCTGTAATTTCTAGATCAGTTACTGCAGGACAAGTTGGCAATGTCGTAAAGCTTACTGGACCAACCCATGTTGAGAAACCATCTACATCACCACAATCTGCACGTAAATAAACATCATAATCTGTCAATGCATCTAGACCTGTCAATTGATATGTTCCTAATGACAAAGCAACTCCTTCAACAACTGTCCCTTCAGCTTCTGGATCAAATCCTGTTGCACCATAAATTAAATCAAAATCTGTTGTTCCACCTGTTGCTGACCATGAGAATGACGCTCCATCAGTTGTTGGAGAAAACGCACTAAATCCACCTGGCGCAGAACATGTTACTAATGTAGAATATGTTACTGGACCTACCCATGTTGACATACCATCTATATCGCCACAATTTGCACGTATATATATATCATATTCTGTCGATGACTCTAAACCTTCTAATAAATATGTCCCCATGCTTTGTACTACATCAGTCACTAGTGTTCCTTCAGTAGCTGGATCAAAACCAACAGCTCCATATATTACTTCAAAAAGTTCTGTGCCACCTGCTGGCGACCATGTTAACATCAATGAATTTGATGTTGGCTGATATGCATTAAATCCTGTTGGTGCTGGACAAGTTACCAAAGTTGTAAAGTTTATTGGACCTACCCAAACACTTACAACACCATTTCCACAATTGCTACGCAAATAAACATCATAATTTGTATCAGCACTTAAACCTGTTATTAAATATTCATTTGCTGCTATTTCGTCAACTTGTGTTATTCCTGTTGTAGCACCTAATTCAAAACCTGCTTCTCCATAGATTATATCAAAACTTGTAATTCCTGCTGGTGCTTCCCAAACTACATTTCCCTCATCCGATAAAATATCTTCTACATTTATCGAAGCTAAAACAGGTTTAGGACAAACTTCTAAAGTATGTATAGATATAGGTGTAGACCAGTAGCTATGACTTGCATCATCGCAAATTGCACGAACATAAATTTCATAGCTAGTATCAGGAGATAAACCTGTTATAGCATAAGTTGCTTCTGTTAAATCTACAGGAGTTCCTTGATAAGGATCAAAACCTTCTACTCCATATACTAATTGCCAAGCTGTTTCTGTTCCACCTGCTGTCCATGTTATCACTGCACTTTCTGTTGTAATATCAGACGATGCTAAACCTGTTGGCGCGTCACATAATGCCTCTGTAGTAACAGTAATTGGACCTGTCCATTCGCTCATTCCATCAACTCCGCAATTTGCACGAACATAAACTTCATAATCTGTTCCTGAAAGTAAACCTTCAAGCGTAAATGGATTTGTAGTTACTTCAACTGGTGTTGCCGCATCTAAATCAAAACCTGATAATCCATAAGCAATTTCCCAACTTTCGCTCGGTGACAATTCTGTCCAAGAAATTTCTGCTGTATTTGCTGTAATATCCGAACTTGATAAAGTTAATGGAGCATAGCATGATGGTAATTCAATAACTCTTATATTATCAATATGTAAATCATTATCTGCATTAAATTCTGTTGTTTCTCCATAAAAACCTATTTTTACAAGTCCTGAATAATCTTCTAAACTAATAAATACTGGTTCGCCTGTTGTTGCTATATCATTATATTCATAAGCCGAACTTTGGTTATCCCATAACCTTAATGTATTCAACGATGACCATGTAAGTCCTGCATCTGTAGAAATTACTACTGCAAATTTATCGTCTGTACCATTAGTTTGTGCTGCACCTGTGCTACTATAAGCTGTCAACGCTAAATCAAATTGCAACATATAGTCTGTACTGCCATCACCAAGATCAATAATTGGGGTCATTAGCCAATCATTCAAACTAGAACCATATATATTTGTCTTAACAGCATTGGTTGGATCCATATAAGTTCCTATATTTGTAAAGCGTCCTCCATACCAAGATCCATTATTCTCAGTCATTTCTACAGTTTCTGCAAGCATACCTCTTGCTTTACTCCAACATCCACTATTAAGAACAGCGTCTGGATCTACAAACTCCTCTAAATAAGGTGGTAATTCTGCTGCACAAGGAGTTGTAAAGCTAAATCCAAGAGACCAGTCGCTTGTTGCATCTACCGAGCAAATTGCACGTACATAAACCTGATAGTCTGTATTTCCTGTTAAACCTGTAATTGTGTAAGAATTGTCTGTTATGTCGGTCACCAGGTTGCCTTCTGTTTGTAAATTAAAACCAGGTTCTCCGTATTTTAACTCCCAAGAAATTGCATTATCTGGTCCATCCCACACAATATTTGCCTGTTCTGCAACAATTGAGGAAATTCCCACATTCGCTGGACGCGCACAAGCAACTGCCTCCTCAATAGTAACATCGTCGATTGCAATACCAAAATCACCACTACAATTTCCTACAAAACGAATAGAAATTGTTTGATTTACATAATCAGATAGCGAAGCTTCCATGAGTATCCAGCCGTCTGTAATTTCCGAAAACGATGATATTGTTGTCCATTCTGCTCCTGTGCTTACTTGCACGATAATAGAAGCTGATGAACCAGGATAAGATTCCGCTGCATTTAACCAAAATTTTAAATACGGAGAAGTCATACCTGTAACTTCAATTGGCGAACTTGTAAGGACAGCATTGCTGATATTATTATTAGCAATATATGCGTAAAATCCATCGTCTCCAGTATGGTCTTCTGCTGGATTTTCATTATACGAATTTTCTTTATTTCCTCTAAATCTCCAAGAAATCCAAGTATCGCTATAACTCAAGTAGTAACCACCATCGACAGCCCAGCACACTGGAATTTGATCAATAGGAGTTCCTACTAATCCAAAGTTTTCGTTGAAATCAGCAGCTAGCGTAGGTTCACACATTGTCATAAATGAAACTGGACCTACAAGAGTACTTACGCCTTCACCTATTGCATTACAATTATTACGAATATATACATCATATTCCATTTGAGCAGTTAATCCTGTCAGTTGATATTCGCTCGCCGTAATATCACTTATAAGCGTCCCTTCTAAAGCAGGATTGAAACCTTGTGGTCCATAAAGCAATGCCCACTGAGATGCTTCACCTAATTGTTCCCAATCAACAAATGCTGTACTTGTCATAATACTAGATATCTGCAAGTCGGTTGGAGGTAAACAGCCTACTGGTGTAGTAAAACTTATTGGACCTGCCCAAACACTTTCTCCATCTGTACCGCCACAATTTGCACGAATATATACGAAATATTCTGTATCAGCTTCTAATCCAGAAATTGTATAAGGGTTTGTAGTTGCTATTTCGTAACCTCCTAAACCTGGTGTAAAATTGTCTATACCATATTCAATATGCCACTCAGTTTCTCCAGTCATTGCTTCCCAACTAAGTGTTGCTGAATAAGTAGCCACTGTATCTACAGTAAAGGCCATTGGTTCTGAACATAATTCATCAAATACATGCACATTATCAATAAGCCATGGGTTTTGAATTCCATAAGAATATGATGTAGATTTCCTAAAACGAAGCATAATATTCTGACCAGCATAAGCTGCTAAAGTAAATTTTTCTTGTTTCCACCAATCATTTGTGTGAGAACTATAAGCAGACCAATCACCTGGATAAGAATGACCTGAAAAAGTAGGTCCTTGAGAAGGATATCCATATACTCCATATACTCCAACACCAAGATATGCATCCTGTGGCAAAAATTCCCAGTTTTCTCCTCCATCAGATGAGATTTCAACATAACACTGCTCACCATAGCCATCTACTGCTGCAATATGAGCAAACCTAAGAATTGGATTTGAACCTTCAGGAATTGATAATTCACCTGCTAATTGTAATATGTTTTCATTATAATTACCATATGCATTCTTGTACGATGCTTCTCCTTCAAATGCAAAATCTGTTGTTGTTTCCCAATCAGTATTATTATCTTCTGCATTTACAAAATAAAGCATATCGTCCTCAAAATCCTCAAAAAGAGGAAACTCAATAATTGGAGTGTTAGATATAATAACAGTAGTTTGAGCTTCTGCCAAATTAAATTCTTGCCACAATTGAGAGTTCTCAAAATCATCTTCAGTATTAACTACAAATTTAAAATCAACTAAATACGTTAATTCTTCTTGCATATTTGACATTAATACATTAATCGTTTGTGTGCCTTGTTGAGTATTAGTAAGTAATGTACGTGAAAAACTCTCAGGCACATCCAATTCCGACAACCACAATTCTGTTTCGTTGCCTACTGCTGTATATGAACCAAAATCTTGTGAATTCAGATCTATCATCAAAGTTGCACCTGCTGGCAAAGGATTATCAAAAGATATTTTCATATCCCACATCCAACCCGTAGGTATATGCTCCATATAATCTGGAATTTCCAAACTTGCAAGCATATTAACAACTCCTGTTGTAAGCACAACTTGCTCTTCTGGCATAACACTTAATGTTGTGTTTTCTTGTGCATGAGCAATTGCCGCTGCTCTTTCATCTGTAATGTCTTCAAAAACTACATCATCAATATAAATATATGAAGTTTCTGGAGCCATAACCAATGATGATGCCACTAAAGTTACACTTGCACTAACAGCACCTGCTGGCGCTTCCATTTGATTATGTTCAAAATCAAATTTAACCCATTCTCCATTTGTTGCTGGGTTATTCGCTGTCAATCCAGTTGTAAGCGCATCTCCAATTTGTGTCCCCGATGCATCTAACCATTTCAGTTCAGAAAACCTTAGTATCATCTGATCATCATTTGATTTTAACATCGTAGATAAAACATAATAATTACCTGCTACTACGCCTGTAATCTCTTGTTGAAGTGTTATTGACGCGCCAAATTGCCACCCTCCAACTCTCTTTGCTTCTAGCGCATAACCTGCATCGCCATACCCTACATCTCCTGACTGAACCGCTTCTAAACCTGTCCCTAGACTTGTCACTGTCCAAGCATCAGGCGAACTTCCAGTCCATAGTTCAAATCCTCCATTTGTTATTGTTTGCGAGTTCACATGTCCCGAAAACATAAACAAAACAAAAGATAAAACTACTCCCCATAAAAGTTTTGTTTTTCTCATAATAAAATATTTAAAATTTAACATATATTTTAGTCTGCAAGTTAAAAAAAATTACTCGGAAACCTTGCAGATTTAAATAAATACCTTTATTTATAATGATTCTAAATAATAGAATTACATCTAAACAACTATTCTTCAATTTCTTAAAAACGAAGAATTAGAATAAATTATATGCAGTTTTATAAAATGGGAGGGAGAACTATAGTTTTCTAATTTCAGATAATAATTCTGTTTGATCGATAGAAACCACACCTGATTTTCCACAGACTAAACCGCCAGCTATATTTGATACGCTCGCAACTATATCAATTGGTGCGCCCATACTCATTAACAGGCTTGCCACACTTATTACAGTGTCTCCAGCACCAGAAACATCGGAGATCTTACGAATAACTGTAGGGAAATGATACGATTGATTTTTATTTAAAATTAAAACACCTTTTTCAGAAAGAGTAATCATTAGCACCCCTATTTTTGTAGCACTTAGAAATTCTTGAGCTTTTACTTTCAAGGCTTCAACATCATTAATATTACACTTAAGCCCTTCGTTAAATTCTTTCAAATTTGGCTTGAAGAAGTCTACTTCACTATAAAAGTCGAAATTATTTTTTTTAGGATCAACACAAGTTATTACATTGTTTCTTTTTGCAAAGTCACAAATTTTTGAGATCAATATTTCTGACAATACTCCTTTATCATAGTCCTCAAAGATAATAATATCAATATTCTCTTTTTTTACTATTGATTCTAGCCTATAAAATAAAGACATTTGAACTTCGTCCGAGATTAAGCTTGTATCTTCATCATCTACTCTTAATAAGTGCTGACCATTGCTAATAATACGAGTTTTAACAATCGTTTTACGATCTTCTAACTCCAATATTCCTTCACAAGACAGATTTTTATCTTTTAAAAGAGATTTAAAGACGAGTCCTTTCTCGTCATTTCCAATTACAGAACACAAGAAAGGTTCTGCTCCTAGAGCTTTAATATTTAGCGCAACATTAGAAGCTCCGCCTAAACGATATTCCCTATTTGTTACTGAAACAATCGGGATTGGAGCTTCTGGCGATATGCGTTTTACATCACCCCACATATACGAATCCACCATCACATCACCTATTATCAAAACTTTTTTTGATTTAACCCCCTCGAAGTACTTCTCTATTGACTCTTTAAAATACATTTAACGCTAAATTAATTTTACAAAAATTACAACCCAAATAACAATATTATTTAATAACTTGTATCTTCTCTATATATACCTTATTATTAATGTCTACAAAATTAATAAAATAGGTTCCTGATACTAAATCTTCAATCACTATTTCATGAGAGGAAAATTCTGGCAAACAAATCACATCTTTACCATTTATATCTCTAATTACCAATGACTTTATTTGCACATCTGAAACTATATTTAGTATATCTTTGGCTGGATTTGGAAATATCTCGAAAGAAATAGCACGATCAACTATATTACTAGGAACATAATTTGGATTCCATATTGCCTCAGCATATTCAGGATTGTCTACAAATGGGTTTCTGTTATATTGGTATGAATAAGCAGCATCATTTCTATCTATTTCCTTTTGCGACACAGGGTCGTTTCTATGCCATTCAAGCATCATACTACGAGTCCAATCAGAAAGATTATTACCACTGAACGATTCGCCACTCCACGAACTAATAACGTCCATATATCTAGTTGCCATATAAAAATAAATTCTTGCAACATCTCCTTTGTATTCGTCCACTGGTTCAAACACAGTTCCTGAATATCCTGGATACGTACAATTTCCTAGTTTTGCTGTCCCGTAATAAGTCCCGCTACACTCACCATAAGGATGATTACTACGATAACCATTCACTTTTCCATCCGACGGGATAACGTGAAAAATGTCAGAATACATTGGACTAGCATCATTGAACCATGATTTTGGTACCGTATGCTCACGATTATAACAATCACAAATATTAGAATAATTTCCACATTGGTCAGAGAAAAATGTAAACTCACAATTAGAGTAAATTTCCCAAACTTTTCCGTTCGATTTCATATCCGTATATTCGTATGCTTCCCATAATTCACCATAAGAAATTCTATTATGGTCTTTTATAATATCATGCAAAGCCATTCTTAATGCATCCCCTCTCAATCCTTCAGCTGAATCGTAATACCCAATTGGTGCTTGCGATTTCGACACACAATACAAAAGTAAAAAGCTAAATATCAATAATGTTTTTTTCATATATACTATAACTAATAAAATAAATCATTTACTTAATTCCCGTCCTATTTATGCCTACAAATCTAAAATTATTTTTTCAATAATCTTTGGAAAATATTCATACTCCAAAGCATGAACTTTTTGTGCAATATCATCGACATCATCCGTCTTATCAATTCTGACAGACTTTTGATATATATACTCTCCTTCATCATATTTTGAATTCACATAATGAATAGTAATACCAGTTTCTTCCTCGCTATTTTCTTTTACTGCCCTATGCACATTATTTCCATACATACCTTTCCCGCCATATTTTGGAAGTAAAGCAGGGTGAATATTTATTATTCTTTTTGGAAATTCATTAATTAAATACTCTGGAATTAGCCACAAAAAACCTGCAAGGACGATAAAATTGACGTTATGTTGCCTTAAATATCCTAAAATAATATCAGAATTGTCGAAATTTTGCCTGTTAAAAACGAGAAAATCGACATCAAATTTCTTTGCTCGCTCTAAAACATACGCATCTGGCTTATTACTAAGCAAACACGCGATTTCTACACGATTATTGGCTTTAAAATAATTAAAAATATTTTCCATATTACTTCCTGAACCAGAAGCAAATACAGCTATTTTTATGAGATTTGTTTCCATAGATACAATATTTTAGTGATAATACTCAAAATCAAGACATTACTGCAAATGTTAATAAAATTATACATAAAACATTTGAGTAAACAAAAATGATTTCGTTTATTTGCAGCTACAAAAATAGTTAATTTATTAATTTTAAATTACAATTATTATGACAGACATTACAGCAAAAGTAAAAAGTATTATTGTTGACAAATTAGGAGTTGACGAATCAGAAGCGACATTAGAAGCTAGTTTCACAAATGATTTAGGTGCAGATTCACTTGACACAGTAGAGTTAATTATGGAGTTTGAAAAAGAATTTGAAATTTCAATTCCAGATCAAGATGCAGGAAAGATCGGCACAGTTGGTGACGCAATAACTTATATTGAATCAAAAACTAAGTAACAAATTTTCAACAAATCTTTATTAGGCATGGAATTAAAACGAGTTGTAGTAACAGGATTGGGAACTATTTCACCTATCGGCTCAAATGTTAACGAAACATGGGAAAACGCAAAGAAAGGTGTTAGCGGAAGTGATTTAATAACTAACTACGATGCAACAAAATTTAAAACTAAGTTTGCCTGTGAAGTAAAGAACTACGATCCTTCAAATTACTTTGATCGCAAAGAACTAAAACAAATTGATAAATTCACTCAGTTTGCATTAATTGCTGCTGACGAAGCTGTCAAGGATTCCGATTTTATGTCTAATAATGAATCGTTAGACATTGAACGAGTTGGCGTAATTTGGGCATCTGGAATTGGGGGTGTAGAAACTTTTTATCAAGAAATTAAAGGCTATATCGAAGGTGATTATACACCTCGATTTAGTCCTTTTTTTATCCCAAAAATCATTTCTGATATTGCTGCAGGGCATATCTCAATGAAATATGGTTTTATGGGGCCTAACTATTGTACTGTTTCGGCATGTGCATCGTCTACAAATGCAATTCTTGATTCGTTTAATCTAATTCGTTTAGGTATGGCTGATATTATCGTTACTGGTGGATCTGAAGCTGCAATAAACGAAATTGGTATGGGAGGTTTCCAGTCTATGATGGCTACAACTTCAAATAACGAAGAATATAAAACTGCATCACGACCATTCTGCGCTACCCGTAGCGGATTTGTTATGGGAGAAGGTGGGTCTGCTCTTATTTTAGAAGAGTACGAACACGCTATAGCTCGTGGAGCTAAAATATATGCAGAAGTTGTTGGTGGAGGAATGTCGGCCGACGCAAACCATCTTACTGCTCCTCATCCAGAGGGCAAAGGTGCTATAATAGTTATGAAAAATGCAATTAAAGATGCGCGTATTAAACCAGAAGATATTGACTATATCAATGTTCATGGAACTTCAACTCCAAGAGGAGATATTGCCGAACTTATTGCAATTAAAGAAGTATTTGGGGAACACGCTTACAATATCAATATAAGTTCTACAAAATCAATGGTAGGACACTTATTAGGTGCTGCTGGTGCAATAGAATCAACATTTTGTATCATGGCAATGAACGATAATATTGTTCCTCCTACAATCAATCACCAAGTAGCAGATCCTGAAATAGATCCTAAACTAAACTTGACTTTACACAAAGCTCAAGAGCGTGACATTAAATACGCATTAACAAACACATTTGGCTTTGGTGGTCATAACACATCTGTAATCTTCAAGAAATACGAAAAGTAAAATTTCATATAAATTGTTTTTTTTTCGAAAAAAAGCATCCGAAGAAGACAAACAGTTTTCAAATCGAATTAAAGAAATTTGCGGCTTCAAACCCATAGATTTACAATTGTATAGACATGCGCTCATGCATGTATCTACCTCTTCCCAAAGAAGAACAAAAATAATCAACAACGAGAGGCTTGAGTTTGTTGGAGATGCTATTATCAGTTCAATAATAGGTAGCAAATTATATTTATACTTCCCAAATGCAAACGAAGGAGAACTCACAGTTCTAAGAGCAAAAATTGTAAGCCGAAAAAAACTAAATGAAATAGCAAGCAAGCTTAAACTAAATAGCCTGAATATCGGCAAATACAGCACACGAAAT
>CAYJBL010000030.1:0-13824 GCA_964368115.1 uncultured Bacteroidales bacterium | reverse complement strand
TTTTTGAAATAGAAACGCAGATTGACGGCTCAGAAATTTTGTGGTATGAGTAGGCGACTGTACCGAGTGTGTCGCCACGCTTTATCTTTTGTCCTGTTTTGAACGCCTTATCGCCTTCAAGCCCACTTATCCATAACATTATCCCATCGCCTACAGAAAATCCAATACGACCGTTGATAAATTGCGGATTAAACTCATCGCCAGTACTCTTTCTTATCTTGGGTAGCACAGAATTAAAAGTCTCATCAGGCTTACCCCAGCTATTGCTATAACTAAGCGAGCGGTAATATCCAAGGGTAACATAGCTCACTATCCCATCCACGGGGGCAATCACCACTGCTCCGTAGGGCGCACCTATAAATAGTTCTGCAAAATTATGCTCTTTATCAATATAGGACTGAGGAGCATAAAGTATATTTGAACCAACTTTTGCTCCTTCTATTGGCCATAAATAATTTTCTTCTTGTGCACTTGTTATGAATGGTAAAAGCGCAAACCATATAAATAATAGAGATCTCATAATGAAAAATTTATTTGAAACAATTTTAACCAAAATTTTCAATCTCGCAAACAAGCCAATGGAATAATTTTCACTCCATCGTTTCTTGTATATGCCATCTGACCGCCTGTTATAACTATTAACAAATCGGGCTCTCGTAATTTTGTTTGATTCTGTTTTTCGTTAAACTCTGTAACTAAATGTTTTATTTTCAATAGGTTTTCTGCTCCTTTTTCTACCTCATTGCTGCCTAATTTAAATTCAACCAAAGCATATCGTCCATCCGAAAGATGTAAGATTGCATCGGCTTCTAATCCATAACGATCGTGATAATGCGAAATTCTACCTCCAAGTGCTTGTGAGTAAACTTTCAAATCTCGAATCCCCATACATTCAAATATAAATCCAAATGTTTTAAGGTCTAATTCTAATTCTTTTGGAGATAAACCAAGTGCTGCAACCGCAATTGATGGGTCTACGAAACATCTTTTTTTTCCTGTTCTTACAACTGTTGCAGATCGAATTGCTGGTGCCCATGCTTCAATATCATCAATTACGTATAATTTCTCTAAAGCAGCGATATAATCATCTAATGTTTTTATTGTAGTAGATTCAAATTCCGCTGAAATGTCTGCAAGTATACTTGTTTTCTTTGCCAATGTGCACATATTTCTTGCATACGATCGCATAATTAGCTTTGCTAAGTTCGCATTTCTTCTTGTTTTATCTAATCTTGAAATATCATCGCTGCAAATAATATTGACATAATCTTTTGCTATTAATAATTTTGCTTCTTTGCTCATTTTGGTTAATGATGCTGGCCAACCTCCACGACAAGCTGCAAAAATCAAATCCTCGACACTCATATTAGATAAAACTCCGTCTATATCATAATTTTTATTATCAAAAAGTTCATTTATAGAAACTAAACCATTTGACTCTTGCGACTCGTACAAACTCATTGGATACATCGACATAGAACTTATCCTACCTGTCCCAGTGTGCATTATCTCGTCATCATCTACCACAGTCGAACCTGTCAGAATAAATTGACCTTTCAATTGTCGCTCGTCAACGGCATTACGAACTGCATCCCATAAAACTGGGGCAACTTGCCACTCGTCTATTAAGCGTGGTATTTTTCCTTTCAATAAAAGCGATGGCTTAGTTTGTGCTGTGGCTAAATAAGAATCTCTAATATCTGGGTCTTGCATCTTAATCCAACTACCTGCATGCTCAAGTGCTGATGTTGTTTTTCCACACCACTTCGGACCTTTAATCTGGACAGCACCAAATGCTTCTAATTTTAATCTAAGAACCCTATCTGCTAGTCTTGGTAAATAATTTGCACGCATTTTATCAGTCTTTATTTATCTAAAAAATATACCTACAATAATAAGCTTTTTTATTAAATAAAAAAACAACAAAAACTCAAATCCAATGAAATCACACAAAATATTATCACACAAACAATTAAACCAATAAACTTCATTCTATTACCAGTTTTTGAGGTAATTCATTACCAGTTTTTGAGGTAATTCATTACCAGTTTTTGAGGCAATTCATTACCAGTTTTTGAGGCAATTTTATCTCTCATCAACAATTTTAGCAAATAAAGAATATTCATCAAAATCTATTATTTCGACAAGATAAAATTCCCCGATAGAAAGATTTTCTTCATTTTCTATTACTACTTCATTATCTACTTCTACCGAATCGTACTCTGTTCTTCCAATAAAAATATCTCCTTCTTTTTTATCTATAATAATTTTGAATTTTTTGCCAATTTTTAGGGAATTCAATTCATACGATATTTCGCTTTGTAACTCCATTAACTTGGCTTCTCTCTTATTCTTTATCTTATCAGAAATACTATCCTTATATTTTTTAGCAGCTATTGTTCCGTCTTCTTCCGAATAAGTAAACACACCTAACCTATCAAATTTCTGCTGTTTAACAAATTCCATCAATTCATCAAACTCTTCATCTCCCTCTTCTGGATGCCCAACTAACATAGTTGTTCGTACAACTGCATCTGGTATTTTAGTTTTTATTTTATCTAACAATTCTATAGTTTGCTCTTTTGTCCCTCCGCGATTCATCGCCTTTAAGACTTTATTAGATATGTGTTGTAAAGGGATATCAATATATTTACACACTTTTGGATTTTCTGCTATTATCTCAATTATTTTTTCTGGAAATAAAAATGGATATAAATAGTGTAATCTAATCCACTCGATTCCATCTATTTTTGATATTTCTGATACTAAATCTGGTAATTGCAAATTTCGATCAACATCATAGCCATAATACGAAATATCTTGTGCTATTAGTAAAATTTCTTTTATTCCTCGTTTTGCAAGTTCTTTTGCCTCATCTAATATATCTTGCATTGGCCGTGAAATATATTTTCCTTTGAACAAAGGTATCGCACAAAATGCACAATTTCGATTACAACCTTCTGCTATTTTCAGATACGCATAATGAGTTTCTCCGATAAATTCCCTACCATATTTATGGTCTAAATCAACACTTTGCTCTAAAATACCCAATAACTGTTCACAATTATAGTTTCCTAGCATTACATCTACTTCTGGCAATTCTGCTTTTAAATCCTGCATATACCTCTCGGACAAACATCCAAATACTATTATTTTATCTAATAATTGATTTTCTTTTGCATTTACTAACTCTAAAATTGTATTTATAGATTCTTCTTTTGCATCTTTGATAAATCCACAGGTATTTACTATTGCAATTTGAAAATCTAACTCATTTGAATTATGAACTACATCGTATCCACCTATCAAGAGCTGAGCTGCTAATTGCTCTGAATCAACTGTATTCTTAGAACAACCTAGAGTTATAATATTTATTTTATTATTCATTGCCATATTTTTATCGCACAAATATAAAGCCTATTTATTAAATTTATATGTAAATATTGCATTCCTCGCATATTCTATGAATAAAATTATATTTTTGCATACTATATTAGTAAGTCAATTTATTTTTAAGATTTATTTGTATGAAAAAAATACTTATAACAGGAGGAGCTGGATTTATTGGTTCTCACTTGTGCGAACGAATGTTAAATGAAGGAAATGAAGTTATATGCCTTGACAATTATTTTACTGGTTCAAAGGCTAATATACTCCATTTACTAGACAATCCATATTTCGAATTAATTCGTCATGACATTATAGAACCTTTCTTTGTCGAAGTTGATGAAATATATAATCTAGCATGTCCTGCTTCGCCTATTCATTACCGTTATAATTCAATTAAAACGATTAAAACATCCGTGATGGGTGCAATAAATATGTTAGGCTTAGCAAAACGAACAAAAGCAAAAATCTTACAAGCATCAACAAGTGAGGTATACGGCGACCCTATTGTTCACCCACAAAACGAAGCATACTGGGGCAATGTTAATCCCATTGGGCAGCGGTCATGCTATGATGAAGGAAAAAGATGCGCAGAATCTTTATTTGTCAATTATCATCAACAAAACGATGTAAACATAAAAATTATTAGAATTTTTAATACTTACGGTCCAAATATGCATCCAAACGATGGTAGAGTCGTTTCTAATTTTATTGTTCAAGCACTGCAAAACAAACCTATTACAATATATGGGGATGGAAAACAAACAAGAAGTTTCCAATACGTCGACGATCTTGTTGAAGGCATGATTAGAATGATGAATACAACAAACGATATTATTGGCCCTGTTAACATTGGTAATCCTGTAGAGTTTACAATGCTAGAGCTAGCCGAAAAAGTAATAAAACTTACTAATTCTAAAAGCAAATTAGAGTTTCTACCTCTACCTGAAGACGATCCTACTCAGCGACAACCAGATATTAGCCTTGCAAATAAGCTATTAGATGGGTGGAGTCCCAAAGTAAATCTTGATAAAGGTCTTGTTAAGACTATCGAATATTTTAAAAATATAATAAAATGAAAGGCATTATTTTAGCTGGTGGTGCTGGCACTCGTCTACACCCTATGACAATTAGTATTTCAAAACAAATTATACCAATATACGACAAGCCTATGATTTATTACCCTCTATCGGTATTGATGCTTGCTGGAATTAAGGAAGTGCTAATAATTTCTACAGAGCAAGATATTTGCTTATACGAAAGACTTTTTGGCGACGGTTCTCAACTCGGAATGCAAATTCAATATGAAATACAAGCTTCCCCAGATGGATTAGCCCAAGCATTTATTATCGGCGAGGAATTTATTGGTGACGACAACGTTTGTTTAATCCTAGGAGATAATATTTTTTATGGACATGGCTTTAGTTCAACACTTGAACAAGCTACGAATTTGAAAGATGGTGCTATTGTATTTGGATATTATGTTAACGACCCACATCGATATGGCGTAGTTGAATTCGATAATAATAATAATGTCGTTTCATTAGAAGAAAAACCAGAAACCCCAAAATCAAATTTTGCTGTCACAGGATTATATTTTTATGATAATAGCGTAGTAGAAAAAGCCAAGACCTTAAAACCTTCGAAAAGAGGAGAATTAGAAATTACAGATCTTAATAATTTATATTTATTCGAAAAGAAATTACAAGTAAAATTATTAGGTCGTGGCTTTGCATGGCTTGACACAGGAACGCCAGCGAGCCTACTACAAGCATCAAATTTTATCGAAACTATCGAAACACGCCAAGGATTAAAAGCTTCGTGTATTGAAGAAATTGCTTACAGAAAAAATTTTATCACAAAAAAACAATTCGAAGCCTTAATAAAACCTCTAGAAAAAAGTAATTACGGTCAATATTTAATTAAAGTACTTAACGAAGATATTTCATAATGATTATTCGAAAAACAGATATTAGTGATCTTTTAATAATTGAACCTCAGGTTTACAATGATAACAGGGGCTATTTCTTTGAATCTTGGAATACAAGACGCGCAAACGAAGCTGGCATTAATTTCAATCCTATTCAACATAATGAATCTATGTCATCATATGGCGTAATTAGAGGTTTACATTATCAATTAAATCCTTTTGCTCAATCCAAACTAGTCAGAGTTGTAAAAGGTAGAGTTATTGATGTTGCAGTTGATATACGAAAAAACTCTCCTACTTATGGTAAACACTTTAGCATTGAACTTTCTGAAGATAATAAATTACAATTTTTAATACCAGCTGGCTTTGCTCATGGTTTTTCTGTATTGTCCGAACAAGCTATACTATGCTATCTATGCGACAATTACCATAATCAAAATTCTGAAAGAAGCATTGCTTTTAATGATCCAACTTTAAGTATTAATTGGCAAATTCCTACCGAAAAAATTATCATTTCAGAAAAGGATGCGTCTGCGCCAAATTTTGCAAAATCTGAATCTAATTTTTAATTTTTATCAAATGAAAAAACTATTAGTTATTGGATCAAATGGTCAATTAGGCTCGTGCTTAAAAGATCTTGAACATAAATTTAATTATATAGATTTTTCTTTTGTAGACAAAGATGATGTAGATATAACAAACAAAGAAGAACTCAATAAGTTTTTTTATAAAAATCAATTTGACTATATCGTGAATTGTGCAGCATTCACGGCTGTAGACAAAGCTGAAGATGAAGAAATCGATGCTAAAAAATTAAATTCAGATGCAGTATTTTATTTGGGTCAACTTGCAAAAAATAACAATATTAAAATAATCCATATATCTACCGACTATGTTTTTGATGGACTAAAAAAGATACCATATACAGAAACAGACCCAACAAATCCATCATCAATTTATGGTAAAACAAAACTCGATGGTGAAATTAGATTATTAAACACATGTGATAGTGCAATTATTATCAGAACGTCTTGGCTGTATAGTGAATATGGAAATAATTTTGTCAAAACGATGTTACGACTTGCTGAAACAAACACAGAGCTAAACATTGTTAATGACCAAATAGGCTCTCCAACCTATGCTGGAGCTCTTGCAAATGCGATTATCACAATAATCTCAAAAGACATTTTGCAAAATTTTTGGGTTCAAGGCATTTATCATTTTTCTGAAAATGGTATTTGCTCTTGGTTTGATTTTGCAAAAAAAATATTTGAAATAAAACAAATTCCAATCAATGTAAATCCAATACCTAGTTATAAATACCCAACAAAAGCAACTCGCCCTAAATACAGCACATTAGACAAATCGCTAATAATAAAAACATTTAATATAGAAATCTTAGATTGGAAAGAAAATCTTAAACTAATGCTAAATACAATTTAACAAAAAAGCGGCATTTTTAATAAAACTGCCGCCCTTTTATGAGATTTTTACATTAATTTTTCTGCCAAATCTACAACTCTTGTTGAGTATCCCCACTCGTTATCATACCAAATTAATACTTTTAACAATTTTCCTTTTAGCATTGTACAACCCGCATCAAAAATACTTGAATGTGGATTGTGAATAATATCTACTGAAACTATTGGTTCCTCTGTATATTCAACAATACCTTTCAATTCTCCTTCAGCAGCTGTTTTTATTACTTTATGAACCTCTTCAATTGTCGTATCATTTTTTAATACTACGGTTAAATCAACAGAAGATCCTGTCGGAGTAGGAACTCTCATCGCCATACCGTCAAGTTTTCCATTTAATTCTGGTAAAACCTTTCCAACTGCTTTTGCTGCCCCTGTTGTTGTTGGTATTTGAGACACAGCACATGAGCGAGCTCTACGTAAATCGGAATGTGGTCCATCAAGAATAACTTGATCATTTGTATATGAGTGAATTGTTGTCATAAGTCCATATTGAATACCAAAGCTATCGTTTAATAATTTAGCAACTGGAGCTAAACAATTTGTAGTGCAAGACGCGTTTGACACACATTTTAAATCTGGAGTTATTGCATCATCGTTTACACCCAAAACAATCATCGCATCAATATCATCTTTTGCTGGAACACAAAGAATTACTTTTTTTGCTCCATTTTTTATATGATCTCCATAGCCTCCTTTTGGGCTAGATTTTGATGTAAAAATTCCTGTAGATTCTATTACTATATCAGGATTTTCTACCCAAGGAATTTCAGCAGGGTTACGTTCTGCACTTACTCTAATCTCTTTTCCATTAATAACTAGCGAATTATCATTATATGATATTTCCCCATTAAATTTCCCTTGTGTTGAGTCGTATTTAAGTAAATGAGCCAATGTTTTGGTATTCGTCAAGTCGTTTATACCAATAATTTCAATATTATTACGTTCGTTGGCTATCTTAAAGACATTGCGTCCTATACGCCCAAATCCATTAATTGCAACTTTTATTTTTGTCATTACTTTTTTGTTATAAATTTTCCACAAATGTACATTAAAATTTTAGGAAACGAATAAAAAGATAAAAAAAAGGCTCTATATAAAAGAGCCTTTTTTTTTATCTTTTCTTACCTATAATTATTTTACAATTAATCTTGATGTTGAATTTGCTGAATTTGCTGTCATTCTAACAATATATGTACCTGATTTTAAAGCAGAGCAATTATATTGTTTTGTATGTTGACCAGAATTCAAGTTATTATAGTTTACTTGATCTACCAATCTACCTTGAATATCATAAATATATACAATAACTTTTGCTTTTTCATCTAATTTAATATTGAAATTAACATCAGATACAGCTGGATTTGGATATATTTCAATCATATTCTTTTCGATACGTGTTGTTACAGTATTTTCAATATTTACTGGTCCTGCAAATTGAGAACACTTAAAGATTCCTCTTCCGTGTGTTCCTGCCCATATAATACCGTGATTTCTAACTCCTGAATCTGCATTTATTTCATTTATCCAACCATTTTCATGTGTTTGCTGGCGTAAACTATATGTTGGGACATAATCAAATCCGTTTGCATTTTCGTCAGACCATGATGGCGAAGCTGAAGAAATATTACTAGTTGCATATACACCAAACTCTGTACCTACAATTACTTTATCTGAATCATTCCATAATACTAATGCATCATAAACAGGCATTTGCGGTAAATCTCCTTGTTTTGCGACAAAAGTTCCAGTTCCATTTGTTATTGCAGCTGCCTCATCTGCTGTTGTTGAATAATAAATAAAGTCAGTAGCTCCATAATTCCCAAGAGTTATTACAACTTTTCCTGCATCTTGAGGATCTACACTAATTCCTGTTATATTTCTACCTGGGAAGTTTGCTATTTTTGCTGTTGTAAGACCATATTCAGATCTTCCTATATCCATTTGATTAACTGTTCTATTCTCAATAAATCCGCTAACTCGATATAGAGATCCACCATTACCATCTGTAATAATATAAAGAATATCACCATCTTTTGACCACTCCAAAGATGTCGTTGTTTCATTACTAAATTCGATTATTGGAGCCCACTCTGCTGTTTTACTCATATTTATCGCATCTCTTGTCACCCATACACTTTCATGGAAACCTGTAGCAAATAATGCTTGATAAGTATCTCTTATTTTCACTGTATCACCTTCCAACACAGGTTCTGATAATGTATGATAATAATATTTTCCAGAAACATTACTTTCTATTGGAACTTCAACTCCTGCATCAATATTTTCAGAAAATACTCTATAGGTAGAGTCAATTGAATTATCATCATAGAAACTTTCCCACAATGCAATTGGTGTAACAAATGGATGTGGAGCAGAATATAGATTTGCTACATCACTAAGTAGATTTTCACTATAGAAGTTTTTATTTGATTCACCTGTTCCGTATTCATCAGATCTGTATAATGCCCCATAATATACTGTCGAGAAAATAATATTTGGGCTAATATTTGATATTTCAGAATAACCTCCATCTCCTCCACCTACTTCATAAAATTCATGTGAAGTACCAGTAGTTGTTGAAGACATGTCAGGGTTTGTATAAATCGTTCCGTTATCTTGAGTACCTCCGATTAATTCTCTATTTGGTCCGTTTGCAATTGCATAAAATTGTGTAATATTAAAATACTTATTTTTTGTTTGCCAAGTATAGCCACCGTCTGTAGATGCACTAATACCTCCATCAGAACCGCAATAAATAATATCAGGATTTGTTGGGTGGAATATTAATGCATGGTGATCTGCATGAACATAAGTTGTTGCTGTTGGTGGTAAAAACCAATCTGTAAGTTTATTCCACCCTTCTGTATCTTGCCAACGCCATAAAGAATATTGTCCTCCTAATATAATTTCGTTTTCGTTATCTGGATATACTGTAATAATATTATCAAATGTTCCCTGTGTTCCAAGTGGATTAAATGCATTTCCTCCTCCAGGACCAATTATTGACCAAGTAATACCTTTATCTTCTGAACGATAGATATTTAGAAGACTACCATCTGCTTTTGAACATTGAGCATAAATTACATTGCTATTTGATGGAGCTATTGCAAATTCAGTTCTTGCTGATTTAGAAGGCGTAACTGTTGTTCCGATTACTTCACTTGATATTGCTATTCTTTGAAAAGAAGCACCACCATCATGAGAAACATAATCATACACTCCAACATTACAAATTACAACCTGTCCGTCTACGCTAATTTTTACATCTTGACAGAAATCGCTAGAATTTATAGGACTAGTCCATGTATTACCACTATCTTCACTTACTTTTAAACCTCCAGCAGTAGCTGCAAAGATTTTTCCTGCTTGTGTTGGATGCGCTACTATTTCGTTAACAAATTTGAATGTGTTTTTACTTTGACCATCAGACCAAGTAGATGCTATTCTAGTAAACGTTTCGCCATCTGTTGATTTCCACATACCAGCTCCGTCAAACCCTCTTGATCCTGTTCCATAGCCAATATAAAAACCTTCACCTGTTCCAAAATAAATTGTCCCAGCTGCATCTTGCGCTATCGACGAAATTATCAAGTTAGGAATATTACTTGTTTCTGCATCACCAGCATATATTACTTGCTGCCACGAGTTACCCGATGTTGTAGATTTCCATAATCCACCAGAAACTCCACCAGCATACATTGTTGAATGCACATCTTTATCTATCAATACAGCACGACAACGACCACCAATATTTGTTGGCCCCATATCTTCCCACTGCAAACCGATACCATTTTTTGCACTTCTTAATGCAGCAACTTGTTTTTTTGCATTATCAACATCCTTAATATCAACAATACCTGTTTCTTGGTTAATTCTTCTATTTGCCAACCAATCAGCTGCTCCTCCAACAGTTGTTTCGTATACTGTTTGTTTTTTTGTTCTTGGCTCATACTGCGCCTCTTCATTCGACGAACGTAAAAGAACAATACCAAACACTAAGGCTATTGAACCTACTAAACCAAGTGTTAATTTTCTCATATTCATAATTTTACCTTTTAATTACAATTTGATTTATTCAAAACTAAATTACAAATCTACTAATCAACTATTTTAAGTAAAAATGTAACGCGCAAATATAACAATAATTTATTTTTATCAAAGTTTGACTATAATATTTTTTTTCAAAATATATAAACAGCTATTTAATGTTTTGCCGCCTTTGTTCTTTCCTATATTCTTTATTCAATTGTGGATTATATTTCCCACCAAAATAATAAGCAATATATACTGAAAAGAAGAATGAATTTTGCTGTTTCGACATTATCTCTACTGGTCTAATATAATAATCCAAAACGACACCTGCTTCTAGTGCTTTTACTCTTTGTATATCCCTACTAAAATCGAATAATACGCCTGCCTTTATATACATGCCTGGATGAAATTTAACCTCATCCAATCCCACTAGAAATGGTGCTTTACTCAAAATATCCAAAGGTGTACTTTGTACATTGGGGTCAAATTTTACATTTTTTGTGCTATATGGCGTGAATATTCCATTTTGATATATAAGACTATCTATAACTTCATAATATATTGGTTTACTAAAACCAAAAATTGCTCCTCCAGATACAGTAGCATGGATTGAAATACTATTCTTATCTCGTTTTTGATATAATGCATAACTACCTCCTAAACCTAATTTAAAATTATGCACGGAATGTGTTTTTCCAAATACGAAACTTTTATTTACATACGAATCACGTATTTTTATTTCCTTTAAACTAAATTGGTAATTGTACTCAGACTCTATGAACCCTCGTAGCCTATCTGTTAAACTTTTTGAAAATCTATAATATAGACCATAACCATGTGAATTCAATTTCCCCCCAAATAAATGCACAGCATAATTATCTGGTTCACGATCAGCCTCAATAACACCTTGTGTATATGAACTTGTAGCTGCAACAAGTAAAATAACAAACGTTATCAAAAACTTTTTGCAGCTACACATACTATTAATTTTTCTATAATTTACGAATGCCTCTTACTCTACACATTCTCTTCAACATTTACATTTGCTTTTCCGTACGCTGGGCAATCGTTTGTTGTTTGACAAGCATATAAAGCTAAACAAAATGCTGCTAATATTATAAGTGATATTTTCTTTTTCATTTTATAATACGTTTATTTAATTATTTAATATCAATGGCAAACCATCCGAACCAGATCCAATAACCACTGTTTTTGCGTTAGTAGATTCAGACAATTTCAATGTAGCTTCGATACCTCTCATCTTTAATAAATTTGGTGTCAAACTATTATTAATAATATTATTTGCCTTTGCCTCTCCCTCTGCAGCAATACGTCTACGCTCTGCTTCTTTTTGCTCTTTGTCTAATCTAAATTGATACGCCAAAGCCTCTTGCTCTTGCTGAAGTTTGGTTTCTATCGCATTTTTAATTTGAGGTGGAAGATTTATCGAACGAATCAATACAGCTCTTGTTTCCACAAAATTATCACCTAATTTCTGTGTTGTTTCCTCAATAATTTGCTGTTCCACTTCCGTTCTTTTTGTCGAATATATTTCTTCTGCTGTAAATCTACCCAAAACTTGTCTGACTATAGATCTTACCTCTGGAATTACCAATTGATTCATGTAATCTTCTCCAAACTGCTGATGTAAAAAAGGTATTTTACTCGGTATTGGATTTGATCTCACTGATATATCCACATTTATTGATAAACCATTTTTATCTAAAACATCTAATGTTTCTTCTGTTTTTCGCTCTTTTACATTATAAACTATAAAACTATTCCACGGCGCAACAATGTGAAACCCTGCATCAAATGTATTTTCCATATCTAAACCTGAACCAAATGGGCGAAACACAAGTGCTCGCTCTCCAGGATTCACAATATAAAATATCGACCCGCTAAACACTACAAGAAGGAAAACAATTACTCCACCTGTAATTACTAATTTTCTATATTTTTTTTCCATTACTAATATTTTTATTATTCTTAATTTAAATTAATTTGTATTTTTGACTTTTGCTACTGCAAATATATATTATTTTATCAAACACTAAATATTTATATACTTAATTTTTACGAAATGTCGAACCGAATAGACGAATCTGAATTGATTATTAACCCTGATGGCAGTATTTTTCACCTAAAATTAACTCCTGAACAAATTGCTGATGATATTATTTTAGTTGGTGACCCAGACCGAGTTACTACTATTTCTAAACATTTCAGCCACATCGAACATACAGTTATTAATCGTGAATTCATCACCAATACTGGATATTATAAAGATAAGCGTATAAGTGTTATATCTACTGGAATTGGTACGGACAACATAGATATTGCAATAAATGAACTTGATGCTCTTGCAAATATTGATTTAAAAACAAGATCTATTAAATCCAATTTTCGTAAACTTAATTTCATTCGAATAGGAACCTCTGGAGCCCTACATGAAGACATTAACATTAATTCCTGCATATTAACTGAAATTGCCCTTGGATTTGACGGACTTCTTAACTTTTATGCAAAAAGAGATGATATATGCGATTTAAATGCAGAAAAACATTTCACCTCACACTTGAATTGGAACAAAAAACTAGCTGCTCCTTATTTTGTAAATGCATCAAACAAATTGATGAAAAAGTTTGAACAGAAATTCGAAAAGGGCATTACAATCTCTGCTCCAGGATTCTATGGACCACAGGGCAGAAAATTACGATTAGATATTCAAGATGAGTATATTAACGATAAAATAAGAACGTTTAAATTCAATAATAAACGTATAACAAATTATGAAATGGAAAGTTCTGCAATTTATGGATTATCTAAACTTCTAGGCCATAATGCTGCAACTATTTGCCTAATTATTGCTAATAGATATGCTAAGAAATACTGTCAAGATTATAAATGTGGCATTAAAAACCTTGCAAAAACAGTTCTTGACTGCCTAGCTCATTAGGTTAAGAATCAGACAAAGGCAAATACAACTAAATA
>CAYJBL010000029.1:12518-13884 GCA_964368115.1 uncultured Bacteroidales bacterium | reverse complement strand
TAAAATCGGTTATAAACTCTGCCAGTTAAAATTTTAGACTTATTCCTATATTAAGATTATTGTAAAATTAAACTTTATCTATATTCTTAGAATCTATACAATCTTTTCCTTGCATTTTTAGCAATAAATTTGCTACACAAACCACATCTTTTTCACAATATTCTGTAATTCTGGCTAAATTATTTTCTTTATAGTATACCTCATAAACCTGGCTTCCATCTATATCATCCTTTGGAGTTGGGATACCAAACAAATCGGCAAGTAAAGATAAAGATGTAAAATGTTTATAGTCGCCAAATTTCCACAAATCTAGAGTATCAATATGCCTTATTTCCCACGGTTTTTTTCCCATACAATTAATAATATTTGGGATTTTTAAATTATTTACTAGTAATCTACGTGAAATATATGGTATATCAAATTCCTTGATATTATGCCCACAAAAAGCTTGAGTACCGCTTTTTCTATCCCACTTTAAGAGTACATCAACAAACTCAGATAATAATTGTTTCTCGTTATCACTTGCAAATGACTTCAATATAAACTTATTATCTTTATTGAACATTCCGATAGAGATACAAATTATTTTACCAAATTCTGCATATATGCCAGCCCTAGCATACACATCTGCTGCCGATTGCTCTTCAGTTCTGAAATATGATGATTTTTTATCCCAATGTTTTTGAAATTCCTCGCCTTGGTCGTAAAATTCGGGGAATGCAGGAACTGTTTCAATGTCTAAAAACATTATTTCTCTTAAGTTTAATTGTTCTAGCATATTATTTTAAATTTTGTAGTATGTATTTTATTAATAAATCAATTGCAACAATATTATTTCCTCCTTGAGGGACAATTATATTTGCATACTTTTTTGTTGGCTCAATAAATTCTATATGAGATGGTTTTACCGTTAAATCATACCGATCTAAAACAGTAGCAACATCTCGTCCTCGCTCTATTGTATCGCGTTTAATAAGTCTAGCCAATCTATCGTCATCGTCGGCACTTACAAAAACTTTTAGGTCAAACATATCACGCAAATCTTCATTTCCCAATATCATAATTCCTTCCACAATAATTACTTTGTGAGGTACTATTTTGTGAACTTCTTCTCCACGCGTACAGGTTATATAAGAATACGTAGGCTGCTCAATTGGTTTTCCTTGCTTTAACATTTTGATATGTTCTATCAACAATTCCCACTCAATTGCACTAGGGTGGTCAAAATTTATTTTTTGCCTTTCTACTAACGGAAGTTCGCTATTGTCCTTATAATACGAGTCTTGAGGAATAATTACAGCCATTTGTGGAGGTAATTTTTCCATAATTTTCTTCACAACTGTTGTCTTTCCAGAACCTGTACCTC
>CAYJBL010000029.1:0-12508 GCA_964368115.1 uncultured Bacteroidales bacterium | reverse complement strand
ATACCAACTACCAACATATATGTTTAATTATATTGTATTTTATATTACTTTTAGCATTCTAAAAATAGTATAAAAATTATAGATAATGTTATATCCGTTAAAATTTATCCCGATATATAAGCAAAAAGTTTGGGGAGGCGATAAAATCAGAGAAATAAAATCAGACAATAAGATTCCTAAAAACTGCGGAGAAAGCTGGGAAATCTCTGCTATTGAAGATGATATAAGTGTTGTATCAAATGGGTTTTTAGCTGGCAATAGCTTACAAGAGATAATTGAGATATACATGGGGGAACTTGTAGGAGATACAATTTTTGATAAATTTGGATATGAATTTCCACTACTTATTAAATTAATTAATTCCAAAGAAAATCTTTCTATTCAGGTTCATCCAGACGATAATATGGCTAGTAAACTTCATAATGCATGGGGAAAATCTGAAATTTGGTACGTTATCGATACAGATAATGATGCAAAAATTGCTTCAGGATTCAACACAAGAACTGATGAAAATACATTTCTAAATAAAATAAATGATAATTCGATAGAAGATATTCTAAATATTGTCAATATTCGTAATTCTCAAGTATTTTATATTCCTGCAGGGCGCATACATAGTTTATACAAAGGTGCGACAATTTTAGAAATTCAACAGACTTCTGATATTACCTATAGAATTTTTGATTTTGGAAGGGCCGATAGAGACCTACATCTTGACTTAGCTACTAAAGTGCTTGATTATAACAAAACTGAAAGCATAGAAACAAAGTATGATAAGCAAACAGATAAAGCAAATAAAATTATTCAAACCGAATTTTTCTCTTTAAATTTTTTATGTTTAGCTAACACAATTGAAAAAGACTATTTCAATATAGATTCGTTCATTATTTATTATTGCACAAAAGGAGAAGTAATAATACAATATAATGATGAACAAATCTCTATCACTCAAGGAGAAACTATTCTTATTCCTGCTGAGCTGAAAACCTTAAAACTAGTTCCACAAATTTATTCTGAAATAGTGGAAGTATATATTGATTTAGAGAATGAATAAATAGAAATCCTGTTTAGAAATTTTGCTATTCAAAATCTAAATTTAGCGATTTTCTAAGATTTACTATCTCTGGATTTGCATTTGCCATATCATTAAATTTTTCTTCATCGCTTTTAAATGAAGATTTCATTGCTTTATAATTTACATTATATTCTAGCTCTAATGTATTACATTTTAGATTTGTTTTCAAGAAATGAAGCGTTTCTTCTAACATTTTATCAAGTGCATTTTTTATCTGCTCTTTCTCTACTAATAAGAAAAATTTATTTTGCTCGTTTTCTTTTGGTTCAGGAATATTACTATTTAAAAAATTTATAAGTCGAGGGTTGGAACTTTTCGTTTCAGCATAAACTTTCCATGCACTTACAAACTGGTCTTTTGACACATTTTCATTGCCATAATTAATCTTTTTTATTGCTTGCGCTTGTGCTTCTATTTCTTCAGACTGTTTGCGTATTGCACTTGTCTCTTCTGCCATTTCTTTTAAAGAAATACCAAATCCCTTTAATTTATTTACTTGTGGAGTATCTTGAGATGTAAGCGTAGTTTTTTCATTTGCTACAACATATTCCTTTGGTTCATTTTCTACTTTCACATTTTCCTTTGGAGGCTCAATAATCTTTATCTGAGACTCTTGTTTTATTTCCTCTTTTGGGTTAATTTCTTCCGCTTGTTTCGAGTTTATAGGTTCCGATAAATTACAAATATTTAGCAAGCATATTTCGACTAGCAATCTTTTATTTTGACTCGATTTATAATTTAGATCACACTGATTTGCAATATTTAAAGCACCAAATAAAAAGTTAACGCTACATTTTTGCGAATGCTGCATATACATAGTCTTTACTTTATTACCTACTTCAAGTAACTCTATTGTCCCGGGGTCTTTACAAATAAGAATATCCCTAAAGTGAGATGCAAGTCCATTAATAAAATAATTTGCCTCAAAACCTTTTTTCAATATATTATCAAAAATCACTAAAGCCTCGTTATAATTTCCTACGAGAAAAGAATCTGTAATATTAAAATACACTTCATAATCAAGAACATTAAGATTTGTAATTGTACTTTCATATGTAACAGTTTTTCCAGAAAAACTAACAATTTGATCAAAAATAGAAAGTGCATCCCTCATTGCCCCGTCTGCCTTTTGTGCTATAATATGCAACGCATCATGCTCTGCATCAATACTTTCCCTAGCAGCAACAAATTCTAATCTTTCCCTAATATCTTCGACACTAATTCTATTAAAATCAAATATTTGACACCGTGAAAGGATAGTTGGCAATATTTTATGTTTTTCTGTTGTTGCAAGAATAAATATTACATGCTTAGGAGGTTCTTCTAAAGTTTTAAGAAAAGCATTAAAAGCAGCACTTGACAACATGTGTACCTCATCAATAATATAAACACTATATGAGCCTATTTGCGGGGGGATTCGTACTTGATCTATAATACTTCGGATATCATCTACAGAATTATTTGATGCAGCATCTAATTCATGAATATTTAATGAACGATAATTATTAAATGCAACACACGACTCACATTGATCGCAAGCCTCAAAATCATCGCTTAAATTGCTACAATTAATCGTTTTTGCAAATATTCTTGCACAAGTAGTTTTCCCAACTCCTCTTGGGCCACAAAACAAGTATGCTTGAGCAAGATGCTGTATTTTTATAGAATTTTTTAATGTTTGGGCAATTGAATTTTGACCAACCACAGATTCAAAATTATGTGGTCTATATTTTCTTGCGGAGACAATGTATTCTTCCATAATTATGTATTTTTTGCAAATTTATTAAAATAAAAAACAAGATGGCTAAATCTGATTAGATAAAACCACCTTGCACCATGAAAAATTTATTTATTATTCTGCGTGTAATTGCAAAATTTCTTAATTGAGTTTATAATTTAGATTTCGCGAAATCGTAACCTGCTCTTAATGCTTTAATGTTTGAAGCCACAACTTCATCTCCTTTTCGACCAAAAAGAGTTTTAATTCCATTTTCTAATTCCTCAATCTCTAATCCAATAAATGGAGCTGCTGCACCAAGAACTACAATATTAGAAGCCCTTGCATTTGCTACTTCTCGAGCTAATGCATCTGCGTCTAATGCAATTTTATTTGGAAGTTCTTCAATTCTACGCATTAAATCTTCTTCTGCTGGATAGTCAGTAATATTATTAAAACTTACAGTATTAGTAATTACATATCCATCATTTTTAAGATAAGGCAAATACCTTAAAGCTTCCATTGGTTCTACAGAAATAATAAGGTCTGCACAACCTTTTGCGATAAGATCAGAATAAATTGGTTTATCTGAAATTCTAAGATTAGACTGAACATCACCGCCTCTTTGGCTCATCCCGTGTACTTCAGCTTGTTTAAGATAAAGGTTTTTCTCTACAGCAACTGTCCCTATTACAGCAGCAATAGTAAGAATACCTTGGCCGCCAACACCTGCTAAAATTATATCTTTTTTCATATCTTTTTTGTATTAATTATTTTTTTGCTGCTTTTAATCTTCTTGTTGCTGTCTGAATGCATTCGCGTTGAGGAATAATGACAGAAAGACCATTATAAGCTAATTCTTCTTTTAGTACTGCTGTATTCTCTTCGTGATATTTTTTTAGAGGGTTCATCAATCTGATATGATCTGGATCTACACCAATTCCTTTACATATATCAACAATACGACCTAAAGCTGATGAATCTTGTCCCCCAGTCATTCCAGTAGTTGAGTTATCTGAAATAATCACAACGATAGGAGAATTTTTGATCACTGCATCAAGTAGACCAGTCATTCCTGAATGAGTAAATGTTGAGTCTCCAATTACAGCAACAGCTGGAACTAATCCTGCATCTGCAGCACCAACAGCCATTGTTATTGAGGCACCCATGTCAACACATGAATTTATTGCATTAAATGGAGGAAGTGCACCAAGTGTATAGCATCCTATATCAGCAAAAACTCTTCCTGTTCCATATTCTACCAATGCCTCATTTAGAGCATCATAAACATCACGATGTCCACAACCTTTACATAGAGATGGCGGGCGCATTTTTACTTCTTCAGGTATCGCTTGACCTTCTGTAGTTGGTAAATTTAGTGCCGCTGCCACGATATTTGGGTTTAATTCTCCGTCACGAGGAACTGCTCCACTTAAACGTCCTTTTATTTCTATTCCATCATTATAAAAACCTCTTAATTGTCTTTCTACCAATGGATATCCATCTTCAAGAACAAGAATACTATCACACTCCGATTTTAATCTATTCAAATGATCTTCAGGCATTGGATATTGTGATAATTTCACAACTGGATATGGGCAATTTCCATCAAAATTTTCCATCAAATAATTATATGCTATTCCACAAGCAACAATACCTATTTTTTTATTTTCACCATCAATATATTTATTGAATATAGAATCTGCAGATGCCTTTTGTAATCCTGCTTGCATATCTAAAAGCATTTTGTAGTTTCTACGAGCTATTGCAGGAAGAAGGACAAATTGACGTGGATCTTTTGGTAAATGCAATTCGTTTTGAGTCTTTTTATCACTTAATTCTACACCAGCTCTTGAGTGAGCAAGACGTGTAGTAATTCTTATCATAACAGGTACGTTATATTTTTCCGAGATATCAAACCCTACTTTTGCCATTTCGTAAGCTTCTTGTTGATTTGAAGGCTCAAGAATAGGAATAAGAGCAAAATCTGCGTAGAATCTTGAATCTTGTTCATTTTGACTAGAGTGCATTGAAGGGTCGTCTGCTGCAACAATTACAAGACCGCCATTAACTCCAGTAACTGAAGCATTAATAAAAGCATCTGCTGCCACATTAACACCTACGTGTTTCATTTGAACCATTGCGCGTTTTCCCGCATACGACATTCCAATTGCAGCTTCCATAGCTGTTTTTTCGTTTGCCGACCATGTACGATGAATATTTTTTTCTCTAGCTTCTTTCGAATGCTGAGCGTATTCCATTATTTCGGTAGAAGGAGTTCCAGGATAGGCATAAAATCCAGATATTCCACCATCAATTGCTCCTTGAGCAATTGCTTCGTCGCCTAATAACAGTAATTTTTGCATATTTTTTTATTTTATGTTTGTTATCTAATTTAAAACTTACGAAAGTAATAATATTTTTTATTTTGTATATTGTTTTTATTATTTTTAAAATGAGCTATAATATTGGTCGTATCTCCACGCAAAACCTAAATCTTTTGTATGTATACCTCTTGCTATAGAATCAAGTGTTCTTCCACCCAATTTCTTTTCACGTGTAATTGTATATCTTGCAGCAAATAGACCCAAGGCATTTGTTAAGTTTGTAAAACTTGGTTTTTCTTGAACAATACCATCAGACGGAGATGTTACTTCCATATATGTTGCATAATTTTCATCTGCTGCAGTCAAATTAAACTCTATGCAATTTGGCATTTTCACCAATCTCACTACTCCTTCTTCTGCTGGAGCAATGTTTGTACTTAGTGTGTTATAGAACGACAACATAGAAAATTTTCCTACTACCTCTGATGCTGCAGAACTTGTTCTATACTCTTCTGGCTGTTCCCACTTTAAAGATAGTACATGATCTGATGTATCTCCATTTATCACTTCTAGATAATTAAAAACTATTTGCATTTGGAAAATTTTACCATTTGATCCATTGTAATATCTATACTCAAAGTCTCTATCATACGTAGCCAACTCAATTTGAGGAGCTAATGCATTTGGAACAGAAATAGACAAATCTGAAATTGTATATGCTTTACCAGACACAAGATGCCTTCCATTCTCTATATCCACATTTAACTCATATTCGTACCCATCTCCTTCATTCATTTCCATTTTTGAAGCATAGATGGTATTCTTGTCTGAAGCAAAATAACCATCATCTTTTTGGATAGTATCTACTGCCTCGAATTGCCAAGAGCGACCTGTTGCGTATCCATTTCTTAGCTCTTTTATTACAACATTTGCGTCGTAATAAAAAAGAGAGTCGCTTATTTGAGCCATTTCAGATGCTGGAACCGGGCCTAAAAATGATTTATTAATCTTTACGTATTGCACTTCTTTAGAGTGATCTAGCACACAATAAACCACAGGGTAATCTTCCCAGTCTCCATTCACATTTACATCTGTCGAGCATGATGAGAAAATCAATCCCAAAATTATGGACAAGAAAATTAAACTAATATATTTCATCTTATTATCTTTGTATCCTTTTTAAGAACGCAAATATAGTAAAATATTGTACCAATAATAAAAAAATAAATATTATGTCAGTACACAAAGATATACGTAAAGTTACGACTAACGCTCTTCAAGAAATGAAGAACAAAGGTGAGAAAATTGCAATGCTTACTGCGTATGATTATAGCATGGCTAAAATTCTTGACAGAACAGGCATTGACATTATTCTAGTAGGCGATTCTGCCTCTAATGTAATGGCAGGCCACGAATCTACTTTACCAATCACATTAGATCAAATGATTTACCATGCGGCTAGCGTTGTTAGGGGTATTTCAAGGGCACTAATTGTTGTTGATTTACCATTTGGCACTTATCAGAGTAATTCAAAATTAGCTCTTTCTTCGGCAATTCGTATTATGAAAGAAACTGGTGCAGGAGCGATAAAAATCGAAGGAGGATTTGAAGTAAAGAAATCTATTAAAAGAATATTATCTGCTGGAATTCCTGTTATGGGGCATTTAGGATTAATGCCACAAAGTATTCACAAATTTGGGACTTATGTTGTTCGTGCAAAAGAAGAAGAAGAAGCTGATAAGCTAATTGCTGATGCTCGCATGCTCGAGGAGATTGGTTGTTTTGCTATAGTTTTAGAAAAAATTCCTGCAAATCTTGCCAAACAAGTTGCAAATGAAGTTAAAATTCCAATAATTGGAATTGGAGCAGGCAATCTTGATGGTCAAGTCCTTGTAACTCATGATATGCTTGGAATAACCCAAGAATTCCATCCTCGTTTTTTACGTAGATATGCAAATTTAGATACAATAATTACTGATGCTGTCTCAAACTACGTTGATGATGTTAAGTCTGGGGATTTTCCAAACGAAAATGAACAATATTAAGATATTATGGATCGCTCGATAGAAGTACTTTACGAAGATAATCACATAATCGCCATTAATAAAAAAGCTGGACAAATTGTTCAAGGAGATAAAACTGGCGATACCCCATTGTCTGAACTAGTAAAAGAGTGGTTAAAAGAAAAGTACGACAAAAAAGGAAACGTTTATCTCGGTGTTCCTCATCGCCTTGATCGCCCTGTTAGTGGTGTGGTTTTATTTGCAAAAACAAGTAAATCTCTTTCTCGACTTAATGAAATGTTTAAAAATAAAACTACAAAGAAACAATACCTCGCTATTTGTTCTAATAAACCACCAAAAACCGAAGATTTACTTCAACATTATATCTTTAGAGATACTAAAAAGAATAAGTCATTTGCAAACAATAACCCTACCGCAGATTCAAAATTTGCAAGTCTATCATACAAACATATTGGAACTTCTGAAAAACTATTTTTACTTGAAATTGACCTCCAAACTGGTCGTCATCACCAAATTAGATGCCAACTTGCTGCTATCGGTTGCCCGATTCGTGGCGATTTAAAATACGGTTATCCTCGCTCAAACAAAAATGCAGGCATAAACCTTCATGCTAGTAAAATAGAGCTAATACATCCAGTAAAGCAGGAATTAATTTCGATCACAGCCCCAACTCCGAACGAAAAAGTATGGAGCATTTTTACTTCCCTTTTATAAGTTTATTATATATATTATCGTTACTAATAACTTCTTTTGCCCTTATAAAGAATGGGTTCATGTCGTTATAGATATACCAAAAATCGCTATTTTCCCAGATATCTCCTGCGATTAATGATTTAATATGCATTTTTAGATATTCGTGCTGTTTTTCTGTTGGTACTTGTAATGAATCGACAATTATTTTTGCATCTGCTGCTGCTACAGCCAAATCTTCTAGAGCTTTTTGGTCTACAACATATTTTTCTTTGAAAGTTTCAATATCAGGATAATTCTTTGCTAGATCTTTTCTATTTGTATTCACATATTTAGTAATCCAAGTAAACAGTACGTTTTTTCTAAGTAATTCAATATGATAATCTGATCTTAGAGTAGTGTCAATCGGAATAAAATCATCAGGCATAATACCTCCACCACCATATACTGTTTTCTTATTCACAAATGTTTCATATTTCAACGAATCTGCAAATTTTATACTATCTCTATTTGAAAATTCTCCATGCAAATATCTGTTTGTAACATCCTTACTATAATCATCATAACCTTCTTCATATGGCTTTTGAATACATCTTCCGGTAGGGGTATAATAACGCGCTATCGTTAATCTCACAGCAGAACCATCAGTAAGTAACATTTCGCGCTGCACCAAACCTTTTCCAAATGTACGTCTGCCTATTACAACACCTCTATCCCAATCTTGAATCGCTCCAGATACAATCTCAGATGCTGACGCAGAACCTTCATCTACAATAACAACCAATCTCCCTTTTTCGTAACGCCCAGCTGCTGTCGACGAGTATTGCAATCTGTCGAATTTTGCACCTTCTGTATATACGATTAACTTATCATCACTTAAAAATTCGTCGCAAAGTTTTACTGATTTCTCTAAATAGCCACCTGTATTTCCTGATAAATCAAGAATTATATCTCTTACTCCTTTTTCTTTGAACTCGTTAAAAATTGTATCCAACTCTGCTTCTGTTGTTTTTGCAAATTTATTCAGTTTTATATAGCCAATATTATCTACAATATAACTTGCATCCACACTATAAATTGGAATTTTATCTCTTATTATCTTAAACTCAATAAGTTCTTTTTCTCCTTCACGTTTAACTCTAACTATTACTTCTGTCCCTTTTTTACCCCTTAGTTTCTTTGCTACATCCGAATTTGTAATTCCTACTCCAGCAATTGTGTCATTATCTACAATTATTATTTTATCGCCACTCATTAGACCGACTTTTTCTGATGGGCCTCCACTTATAACTCCAGCAACCAATAAAGTATCGTCTAATATTCTAAATTGAATACCAATTCCATCAAAACTTCCTTCTAATGGTTCTTGCATCCGCTTTATTTCTTCCGAGCTAATATAAACAGAGTGCGGATCCATCTCTTTTAGCATATCAACTATTGCTGTCTCTACTAATTTCTCAAGATTCACTGTATCGACATACGCTGCATCTATTAAACCTAAGAGTCTATTGAACTTCATTGTTTGCTCCCTTACTTCTTCTTGAGAAAATAAACCCAACGAACAGAAAACAAACACTAATGTTGATACAAATATTTTTATTGATTTCATATATACTTAATTTTATTGATTGCAAATGTAAACAAAAATTAAGGGGACTTCTAAAAACTAGTTAAAATTTTTATTTTCGTAATTTATTTGCAGATATAATTTTAAATTTATTTTCGCTTTGTTTTTGCACTTCTTTTCACTTGCTTTCGTTTTGCTTTTTGTCGCAAGCCACCTGAGTTGGTTTTTCTATTTTTCAGACTTTTTTCATGAAATGCTCCTCCTGATTTACTAATATCTGGAGCCGAAACTATATTTTTTTGTTTATACGAAATCTTCTCGTCCTCATGTAGTATTTCCGAAATCTTTATATTCTCGGGCAAATTCTCTGTTTCTACACTTATTGATATTTCTGTTTTTATGAGATTAAAATAGTCTTCTTCGTAAGGTGCAACAAATAGTAGTGAATTCCCAGATTTTTCGGCACGCCCTGTTCGTCCAATTCTATGGATATAATCTGTCGGAATTTCTGGAACAGAAAAATTTATTACATGTGAGATATCTGCAAAATCTAATCCTCTCGAAACCACATCTGTAGCTATAAGTGTGCGTATTTTTCCTTTCTCAAAAGCTTTGATAGCATTAAATCGAAAATTCTGAGATTTATTTGAATGTATTATTCCTATTTCATCTTCAAATACTGAACTTAAATTTTCAAAAATCAAATCTGCTTGTTTTTTACTCGAAACAAAAATCAAATTCTTTTTATACTCTTCAGTATTTTTCAGTATTTCTACCAAAAAATTTAATTTCGTGTTAAAATTCGGAATTTGTACAACTTTCTGAATAATATTTTCTGCTGGAGTAGCTCTATCATCAACTTCAACAATACTTGCTTCTTCAAAATGCTTTTGTATAAACATCTGAACATCTTCACTTAAAGTTGCAGAAAACATACTATTTTGTCGCTTCTCTGGAAGCATTTCGAATATCTGATCTAACTGTGGTCTAAATCCAAGACTTAACATCTCATCAACTTCGTCTATCACGACTTTTTTTAATACCAGCAAATCTTAAAACACCTGTAACAGCAATATCAAATAACCTACCTGGTGTTCCTACAATTATATCACAACCACCATCATACAAGTATTCTTTTTGAGTGTTAATGTTGGCTCCACCATAAACAGCCTTAATCCTAACATTTTTATATTTACACAATTTTTCAGCTTCTTCTTTTACTTGGATAACGAGTTCTCGTGTTGGAACAATAATAAGAACTCTTGGCTGCCTTTGTGTTGAATATTCTAATTGACCAATAATAGGCAATAAATAAGCAAAAGTTTTGCCTGTTCCAGTTCGGGCAATACCGACAACATCAATACCTGAACTTATTACACGATAACATTTTTGCTGTATTGGCGTAGGATAAACAAACTCTAAATCTTCTAGAGCATTAAGTAACGGCTTCGGAACACGTAATTCAGTAAAATTCACTATTTATGATTTTTTAAATTTTCTGCAAAATTAACATTTAATTTGTATTTATCTGGACTTTTAACATTTCATATACAGCATAATTATTTAGTTAAATTTTTAGTTAAAACATAGAAAAACGAAAAATAAAAGATAATTCATACATTAACAACTAGCTCCTTAATATTTTTACTACTTTTGCAAAAAAATATATTATGGGCAATATCGTAGCAATTGTAGGAAGACCAAATGTTGGGAAATCAACACTATTTAATCGTTTAATAGAACGTAGAGAGGCTATTGTTGATGACATTAGCGGAGTTACACGAGATAGGATTTACGGGCACTGCTTTTGGAACGGAAGAACATTTTCTGTTGTTGACACTGGCGGTTATGTAGAAAACACTACTGATATCTTTGAAAAAGAAATTGCACGACAAGTATTAATTGCTATTGAAGAAGCCGATACGCTCGTATTTGTTGTTGACGTAGAAACAGGAGCTACCGAATTTGACGAGGCAGTTGCAAATGTTCTGCGAAGAACAAAAAAACCTGTATTTCTTGTTGCAAATAAAGTCGATAACAACGCACGTATTGCAGAAAGTTACGAGTTTTATAAGCTTGGCTTAGGCGATATTTTCTGTATTTCGGCTATGAATGGCTCTGGAACTGGTGAACTACTTGATGCTATTACTGATGCACTACCTGCAGAAATACCTGAAACAGAAGAAGAAGTACTTCCTAGAATAACAATTGTTGGCAGACCAAATGTTGGAAAATCGTCACTAACAAATGTACTTATTGGAGAAGAAAGAAATATTGTTACAGACATTGCTGGCACTACCCGCGATGCGATAAATACGAGATATAATAAATTTGGATACGATTTAACCTTAGTTGACACAGCTGGTGTTAGACGAAAAAGTAGAGTTAGCGAAGACCTTGAATTTTATTCTGTAATGCGCGCTATTAGAGCAATTGAACATAGCGATGTATGCTTACTAATGATTGATGCCACCATCGGATTTGAGGCTCAAGATCAAAATCTACTAAATTTAATACGAAAAAATAAAAAAGGAATTGTAATTCTTGTTAATAAATGGGACTTAGTCGAAAAAGAAACCAATACAGTAAAAGAATTTACAAGAAGCATTATGGACAAAATTGCTCCATTCAACGATATTCCAATTTTGTTTATTTCAGTTCTTAACAAGCAGCGCATCCTTAATGTAATCGAACTTGCAATGAAAGTATATAACAGTAGGAATCAACGCATAGCTACTGGAGAATTAAATAACTTTATGCAAGAAGTTATGGAGGCGTATCCACCTCCTGCTTATAAAGATAAATACGTAAAAATCAAATATGTAACTCAGCTCCCAACTCCTACACCAGTATTTGCTTTCTTTGCTAATTTACCTCAGTATATTAGAGAACCATATAAAAGATACTTAGAGAATAAACTTCGCGAAAATTATGATTTTTCTGGAGTCCCAATCGTACTAGTATTTAGGGATAAAGGATAGATTTATTCTAAAAATATCATTTATTATCTATATTTATTTTGCTTTATAAATTAGAGTGTTTATTTTTATGCTTTAATTAATAATGTAAAAGAATATGTTTAATCCAGAAGTATATAAAAACAGACGA
>CAYJBL010000028.1:10350-14367 GCA_964368115.1 uncultured Bacteroidales bacterium | reverse complement strand
ATGGTTAGTTGCAAACGAAGGCAAAATAACAGTAGCTCTTGATATAAATGTGACTCCAGATCTGATCGAAGAAGGAATAGCGCGTGAATTTGTAAATAGAATACAAAATATTCGTAAAAGTTCGGGCTTTGATGTAACTGATAAAATAGATATTATTATTCAATCGCACATTGAACTAGACAAGGCAATTGTAAACTATAAAGATTATATTTGTTCTCAAACATTAGGAAACTCAATTGAGGTAGTTAAAGAAATATTGCAAGGCGAATCTCAAGTAGTGGAGATGAATGGATACGAAACATTAATGAAAATACAGAAAAATAAATAGTTATGAGTGAGGAAAAAACAAGGTACAATGCAGAGGAGTTAGCAGAATTTAAAGAAATTGTACTAAAGAAATTAGAGAAAGCGCAGGCGGATTATGACTTTTATAAAGGTATATTTAACCGTGAAGATACAAATGATGTTCATGACACTTCATCGACATTTAAAGTGTTAGAGGAAGGAGCGAACGTGTTGTCGAAAGAAGAAATAGGAAAGTTAGCTCAAAGACAATTAAAATTTATCAATCACTTGCAAGCGGCTTTAGCAAGAATTGAAACAGGTACTTATGGTGTTTGTCGTGAAACAGGAAAATTGATCTCGAAAGAAAGGTTAAGAGCTGTGCCTCACGCTACGTTGAGTATTGATGCAAAAAACAATAGGAATTAAATTTCTGAAGATTTTTGACATTACTCTTTCTAATTATTATGCTAGTATTAAGTTTAGACGCAGGAGGTACTAATTTTGTTTTCTCAGCAATAAAAGATGCCAAACAAGTTGGCGAAAAAATTAGGATACAATCAAATGGTGATAATTTAGATTTGTGTCTCAAAAATATTGTAGATGGATTTACAACAATGGCAAATCAATTTTCCGAAAAAATTTCGGCAATTAGTTTTGTGTTTCCTGGACCATCAGACTTTAAGAACGGTATAATAGGAGACTTATTTAATTTGCCAGCATTTAGAGGAGGAGTAGCTCTGGGACCAATGCTCGAAGAGATATTTAAAGTGCCTGTATTCATCAATAATGATGGCGATTTGTATGCGTATGGAGAAGCTTTGGGCGGTACATTAAAATATGTAAACGAGATACTTGAAAATAGCAAAAATCCTAAGAGATATAAAAATCTTGTTGGTTTAACAATTGGTTCAGGATTTGGTGCCGGATTTGTTCATGATAAGGTTTTAATAAAAGGTGATAATATTTGTGCTGGAGAAATTTGGCAAACTTCGAATCGTGTGGATCCTAACTTTAATAGTGAGGAAGGTGCTTGTATCGAAGCAGTGAAATATTTTTACTCTAATTATGCAAAAATACCAATTCTTGATTGCCCAGAACCAATAGATATTTACAAAATAGGAAAAGGAGAATTAGATGGAAATATTGATGCAGCTAAAAAGTCATTTCATAAATTAGGACGATTTGTTGGCGACTCGATTGCAAATATGGTAACACTCTTCGATGGAATTGTTGTTATTGGAGGAGGAATAGCAGGAGCTAAAGATCTTATTGTTGCAGGAATAAACGAGGAGTTAAATAAAAAATTTCTAAAGCAAAACGGACAGCAAAACGATAGGCTAGTTCATAAAATGTATTGTCTAAATAATGCCGACGAGATAGAAGAATTTGTAAAATATAAAGCAATCAAAATAAAGGTTCCAAACTCAACTAAAGAAGTACTATATGATATTGAACCACGAAGCGCATATATGTTTTCTAATTTTGATACAAGCGAAATGATAAGTTTAGGTGCTTATTTTATTGTAGAAAATTACTTCAACTCTAAAAATTAATATCAAATAATTACTGCCAGTTTCTTCTTATTCGAACAAGCATTGCTGGACTTGCATCGTTTTTCATTAATTCTTCCAAATCGTTCCAAATTTCACTTAGCCATAGTAGATCACTTTTTAGAATATTAAGAATATGCATTGCCCAAACTTTGACAGCAACTTTTGTTTTAGGGTCTGAAACCCACAAAGTTGTTGCCTCTGCAATGAAATTAATTTGTTCACCGTTAAATTTGTGTTTTTTTAGTAAATCTGCCATCATTTTTGTAAAGTGACGCTGTGCACTTGCATTCTTGCAATTTGGATAATCACAAATAAATCTCTCAATAAATGGATAAAACAAATCTGGATAATTGAAATATATGTATTCTAATATATACGCACTTCGGAATATTATATTTTGCTTTTGCGCTTTTGGCATATTTAAATCTTGGTCAGTTGCAAGTTTATATAACTCTTCAATATTTGCATCGAGTTCAATGATTTTTGTAGATGCACATTCGACAAAATTATGATAATGTCTCTCGGATAATATTTTTATTATATCATTTTTATTAGTCATAATATACTAATTATGGTTTAACATTGATAATATCATCCCATTCTGTAGTGTAATTTGGCGATAAGAATTTTTTATTGTGATCTAATTTATTGCCAAATTCGGATGCGAAAACGATGCTTCTTTTACCATGAATTGCATTTATATCATCGATTGATTTCATAATTTTAGAATGTTTTTCTCGGTCGATTGTATCAAATAATACATTATTTACACATGTCTTAGGGCTAAGATGAGAACAAATTACGCCAGCTTTCTTGTATGCAAATTCTGGTTTGTATATTTTTTTTAGAGAATCGTTTACAAGTTTTATTATTTCTATAGAGCTATCTGTAGGAATGCTAAGGTTTATTGTGTCACTATCAAAATGTTGTTCATTATTTTTTTTATATCTATTTGTATAAATGTATGTTGTTATTTGGGTTGTGCAAGCTTGTTGTTTACGTAATTTATTAGCTAAGTTAGAAGCAAAAATCGTGGTGTACGACCGTAATTCTTCAAAATTTGTGATGTCTTTATTAAACGATCTTCCTATGCTTATTGATTGATGAGGAGAAGAATGTGCGGAAAATTCAATTATTGATTCTCCATGAAGCTCTTTCCACGTACGTACGAGAGATATATTGCCAATAGATCGAACAGTGTTCTCGTTGAGTGAACCGAAACTGAAAGCAGTGTTAATTCCTAGAGAGTGTAATTTTTTTGCAGTTCTATATCCAATACCCCAAATATCTTCTATAGGTGTTTTTCTTAAGACCTTTTCAATGTCTTCTTTCTTGTACATTAGGCAAGCACCATTCAATTTTGGATAGTTTTTGCATAATTGGCTAGCAATTTTTGCAAGAGTTTTTGTAGGAGCAATACCAATGCTTACTGGTATACCTATATTTTGTTTTATTGTCTTTGCAAGTCTTTCTCCTTCAGTCTTTAACTTGTCTGTTTCAAAGCCAGAAAAATCGATAAAAGCTTCGTCGATAGAATATATTTCAATACTCGGAGTCAGTTGTCTAAGGTTTTCCATTACGCGGCTTGACATATCGGCATAAAGCTTATGATTAGCGGAGAATAGATGTATATCGTTATTTTCTACAATATTGCGAACTTTGAAAAGAGGTATACCCATTTTTATTCCAAGAGCTTTTACTTCATTGCTACGTGCAATAACGCAGCCGTCGTTTCCAGAGAGAACAATTACAGGCTTGTTATTTAAGTCTGGACGAAAAACCCTTTGGCAAGAAACGAAGAAATTATTACAATCGCAAAGACCAATCATTTGTTTTACAGTTTTTTTATGTAATAGCGCACAACGCCCCAGATTGGAGTTTCATCGTTCATAATAATAGGTTTGCAATTTTCGGCAATAAGGAATTTAGTACCATTATTATCTGTCTGTAAGCGTTTTATTCTAAAAGTATTATCAATAAATACGATAACTGTAGAATTATTAATAGGTTCGATACTTTTGTCAATAATAAGAATATCTCCATCTGTTCCGTCCACGTGGGCGAAAAATGTAGATGCAGTATTCGAGATTAATCGTTTGTTTAAATCCAATGGGAGAGAAGAATAGTTTATTCCTTCTAACTCATTTTCATTAAGAGGATTGATGCTGCGGTTTTCTAT
>CAYJBL010000028.1:7881-10340 GCA_964368115.1 uncultured Bacteroidales bacterium | reverse complement strand
CCGAAGGAAAAAAAGGCATGAAAATTATCTCCTTTCGTAATTTAACTCTACAATACCATTATTATTTTCAGTAGATACTAGCTTAAGTTTCAGTTCATTTAAATGTTCCGAAAACAAAGGGATTCCATTGCCTAAAATTGTTGGAATAATAGAAATTCTATACATATCAATTAAGTTCTTTTCGATAAGCATATTTGCAATACTTGCTCCTCCACAAATCCAAATATTTTGACCATCTTCTTTGGTGAGTTTCTCAATTAGACCTTCAATCTTTTCGCTAGTGAATGTTATCTTATCTGTTGACTCTATATCTCTATGAGTAACAACGTAAGATTTTTTATCTTCGTAAACCCATTTATTAGGTGATAGTTCGCTTACTATTTGGTTGTAAGTTTTGTAGCCTAGAATTACAGTATCAATACTATCGTAAAACTCAGGATATGTTCCCTTGCTTTCATTATCCGAATTGTCGCCGTTGATCCAATCGACACCACCTTTATCATCAGCTACATATCCGTCAAGGCTCACTGCAATGTATAAAATAATTTTTCGCATAGGATTATTTCTTTTTAGTATTTAGTGTGAAATTCTTACTTGCAAAAGTAAATAAAATATGAAAGTGAAATACACTATTTTAAAACATTGTTTTATTTTTCTTTTGATAATTGTGTGTGTGATAATATATAAGCTTGTTAATAATTTTAACATTAATAAAAAGAATTTGAAGGTATATTGGTAATTGAAATTTGCTATCAAAACCTTTTTTAGAGATGTTTTTTTGCTTATTTTGCACTATAATAAATCTATTTTTATGGTATTTTGCACTCTAATAATGCAAAAAAAATAATATTTTGCACTTTGGTAAAACAAAAATTGCTATATTTGCGCAGCAAAATATTTTTGATATGGATAATTTACAGCAAAAATTTAATAAATTACTACGCGAAACTAGGCTAGGTTTTTACCGCTATATGTATCATAAAATCAACTGGGGATCTCAATTGATAGGACTTACAGGACCACGCGGAGTAGGCAAAACCACAATGTTGCTTCAGCATATAAAAAACAATTTGAATGCAACCGAAACTCTCTATGTTACAGCAGAAGATTTTTATTTTGCTGAAAATAAGCTTATTGATTTGGCTGATAGATTTGTAAAGTTGGGGGGCAAATATCTTTTTATCGACGAAATACATAAGTACAACGATTGGTCGCGTGAGCTAAAACTAATTTACGACTATCACTCCGAGCTTAAAGTTGTTTTTACTGGTTCGTCGGTTTTGGATATAAACAAAGGAGTTGCCGATTTAAGTCGTAGAGCTGTAATGTATAATATGCAAGGTCTTTCGTTTAGGGAGTATCTCGAATTATTTCACAAAATAAAAATTAATCGTCTTTCGCTCAGCGATGCACTTACGCATAATATTTCGTTGCCCGTGGGTTTTAAACCCTTGGCTTATTTCGGTGATTATTTAAAGCGTGGGTATTATCCTTTTGCTCTAAATGCCGATTTTGATATTCGTATGCGTCAGGTAGTTAATCAAACTCTCGAAACCGATATTCCACTATTTGCCGATATTAATATTTCTACTGCGCGCAAGTTAAAGCAGCTACTTTCGATAATCTCACGCAGTGTGCCGTTTAAGCCCAATATGAGTAGTATAGCTGCGGCACTTGGTGCAAGTCGTAACAATATTGCCGACTATAATTTATATCTCGAAGAAGCAGGATTTATCACCCAACTTCGCAATGCAACAGGTGGGATAAGGGGACTTGGCAAGGTTGATAAAATTTACTTAGATAATACAAATCTAATTTATTCACTTGCTGCTGAAAATCCAGAAATTGGAAACGTTCGTGAAACTTTTTTTATAAATCAAATGCGAGTAAATCACGATGTTGTTTCGTCGCAAGTGGGCGATTTTAAGCTTGGTGATTACATTTTCGAGTTTGATGGGAAAAACAAAAAACGCAAGCAAATTGAAGGTATTGCAAACGCGTATGTGGTAAAAGATGATATTGAATTTGGCTATCTTAATACCGTTCCGCTCTGGGCTTTGGGAATGATGTATTAAGAAAAATAGCATATTAAATTCATATTAAAAATATTGAAATGATAGGCAGAAATTTAAAAAATAACTGATGAAAAAAGTAACTTGGCTAGATATAAATGCTTCATACTCTCACTCTTCTGTAGCTCTTCCGTATATAAATGCGCAGCAAAAAAAATATGCAGAAAACTACGATTGGACAGTTGTAAAAGCTAGTCTTAAATCGGAGATAAATCAAGTGATTCTTGATTTATTAGAAAATAAACCAGATATAATTGCTTACACATCGTGGTTGTTTACGTGCGACTATTTACATCAGGTACTTGTAAGGGTTAAAGAATTACTTCCAGATGCAATTATTGTTGGAGGTGGACCAGAATATTTAGGCGATAATCAGAAATTTTTAGA
>CAYJBL010000028.1:0-7871 GCA_964368115.1 uncultured Bacteroidales bacterium | reverse complement strand
ATAATCGATATGTAGACTATGTAGTTAGAGGAGAAGGAGAAGATAGTTTTTATGCTTTGTTAAAATATGTTTTTGAAAATAAAAGCGATGAAATTTGTAGAGTACAAGGGGTATGTTATTTGCATAAAAATTCAAATTATATTGACAATGGAATTGCAAAAATTATTGATTACGAGAGATTAGAATTGCCTGAAAATAGTGAGTTTTTTTCATGGGAAAAGCCATTTGTTCAGTTAGAAACCACACGAGGTTGTTTTAATTCGTGTGCTTTTTGTGTTAGTGGCGGAGATAAGCCAGTACGAGAGCAAAGTATTGAATTAATAGAAAAACGTATTTCAACCATACATCAAAAAGGAATAAAAGAAGTACGAATTTTAGATAGAACATTTAATGCGAATCCAAAACGAGCAATAGAATTGTTATCGGTTTTTTGTAAGTTTCCTGACATGAATTTTCATTTAGAGCTGCATCCAGCCTTATTGACCGAAAAAATGAAAACTGCAATAAAAAAAACGCCAAAAGGAATTTTACATGTAGAAGCAGGAATACAGAGTTTAAACGATAAGGTATTAGAAATTGCAGGACGAATAGGAGAGAAAGATAAGGCAATTCAGGGAATAGAATTTTTATGTTCGCTCAAAAATGTAGATACACATACAGATTTAATAGCAGGATTGCCTTATTATTCGCTTAGCCAAATTTACGAAGATGTAAGTACACTTATTAGTATTGGAGCGCATGAAATACAATTAGAAACATTAAAATTATTGCCAGGTACTTCAATGCGAAATAATGCAGATAGTTTAGGAATACGATATTCTAGGGTTTCACCTTATGAGGTATTAGAAACAAACTGGATTAAAGCCTCCGAACTTCGCGAAGCAATGGCGTTGTCGCGAGTTTTAGATGTCTACTATAACGATTCGCCGTGGTATAGATTATTTAACTTTATGCATAGTGCAGATTGCGATTTTTTGAAAAAAATAACACGTTTTCTTATTGTAAACCTGTTTCATAATATTCCATTAAGTCTCGAAAAGCAAGCTAATATATTATTTAAATTTACTAAAATTAATTATCCGCAATTATTATTAGATTGCAAAATAGCTTGGATTATCAATGGTTTGCCAATTTTTAAGATACCAGAAACAAAGTTTGAAAAATTGTTGTCAATTGATGAAAATGCATGTGAAATAAAATTTGGAGAACTAACATCGGCAATGCGTTTTTATTTTTTTTCGGAAAATAATGAAAAACATATTTTTGGATTTGATAGAGGTTTAGATCAGGCTCGCCCAATTTTTTATGCCGTTAAAATTTAATTCGTATTATGCAAAAAAGTAAAAAATATTTAATTGTCTTAGCTGTAGTTTTTATTATTCTGATTTTGTCTTTAGGGTTTTATTTATGTTATTCAAAAGAAAATAATATCTATTCTAATATTCAAAATGTTAAGTATTTACAGCAAAACATAACAGATTTAATAAAAGATAAAAATTTAAATTTAGGAGTGGCTGTATATAGTGAGTCGAAAGGAAATATTGTGAATATAAATGAGAATGCGAAGTTTCCCATGCAAAGTGTTTATAAATTGCCTATTGCAATAGCATTTTTAGACCGTGTTGACAAAGCAAAATATAGTATTTCTGATTCTATTGAGATTTTGGAAAAAGACTTGTTGCCAAATACATGGAGTCCGTTTAGAGATAAATATCCTAAAGGAACCCAAATATCAATATTTGATTTTATAAGTTATGTAGTAGCAATGAGCGATAATAATTTGTGCGATGTTATGATAGATAAGGCAGGAGGGGTGGTTGCGGTAAATAATTTTATTAAAAGTAAAGGAATAGAAGGTATAGCTATTAAGAATTACGAAAGAGAGTTAAAGCAATCTTGGGATTTACAATTTGAAAATTATTCGACACCAGAAGCTGTAATAAATTTATTGTTATTGCTTGAGAGAGAGAAATTTCTTAAAAGTGAAACAACGAATCTATTGATGCAAGTTTTATTGAGCACACAAACAGGTTCTGCAAGAAAATTATTGCCAAACAATGCTAAAATAGCATATAAAACTGGATTTTCAGGAAAGAATAAAGACGGACTAACAGCAGCAAATAATTGTGTAGGGATTATTGAAACAGCTTCAAATGAAAAATTATATTTTGCAATATTTATCACAAATTCAAAAGAAAGCGACGAATATAACTATATGTTAATTTCTGAAATATTAAAGCTCGTTTACAATTATAAATCAGAATCTCCAAAATATTAACATAGATAAAAGTATTCCGCCATATAATATTGGGACGAGGTAAAAAATCTTGTTTGCTGTTTGTGGTAGCACAGTTTGATTTAATTTTCGTATTATCATAAAACTTATTCCAGTACCAATTAATATTGAGATGATACAAAACCATGATATTAAAATCTCTATTTCATTTGGAATGTTTTGTATGATGATTGTTTTGTCGATAATTTGTTGTGCCGTGCTTACTCCATAAATGTCATTAAATAGATGTTCGTAGTATCCATATCTCGATGTTGATTTTAGTACCGCTTTACATAGGTGGCCAGCAGCAACAATCGGAATATAGCTTATTGCATAGTATCCTAAATAGTCTTTAAGTTTAAGTTTAGAACGAAATATTTTTGCAATAAAATAAGGAATTAGCCATATTGCAAATGGTAGCAACGCAAAGAGAATTATACTATTGAGAATGTTATTTATTCTGTCATTATTGATATTTAGTTCTTGTGTAAAGAAAATAGAAATATTTTTTAGAATATCTTTTGTAACATCCCATTCGCTCCATAGTTCATAAATAATAAAACCAGATAAGATAATTATAAAGCAGGTCGTAGCGGAGTGAAGAGGCTGAATATTAAATAATTCTTTTCCGAAGCTTACGCGTTTGAATTTTGGATTTGGACGTTCGGTAGATGGAGATTTTGTTTGATAATTTTTGCAAGTTCTAACACATCCGCCGCACAGAATGCAATCTGGATTTTCATTAATTTTCTCAGGATACAAGCCTACGCCACAACTTTTGCAATCAATATTATAGCTATGTTTTTTGTCGATACAAGATTTGTCTTTGCAGCCTTTACAGATGTTAGAGTCTTTAACTCTCAAACCGAAAAACGAAAATTTAGAGTATAATCCTAGAACTAAGCCAATAGGGCATACATAGCGACAAAACGCATTTTTTTCGTAAATAAAACCAAAGATAACAGCAACAATAACGATAGACAGAAGATATATTGCCATATAGTTTGGATTTCGATGAATCATATAGCCATGTATTCCGATAAATAAAATGATAAAATAGAAAATAGGAATAATCCAACCAGATTTAATAAATTTTTGAGGTTTTTGGCGAAGGCCAAATTTTGAGCAAAAGCTTGTAATTAATTCCACAGGGCAAACCATACACCAAATTCGACCAAAAAATATAGCACACACGACAATTGCTGGCCACCACAGCGACCAAACAAGTAAGTTGCCAAGATTGGTGTTTCGTAGTTGAGATAAGAAATCACGATCGTATGAATCGACCGAAAAACCACTCCATAGTATTACGCCAAAAACAACAAGAGTAAGAAGCTTGATACAGACGCTAAGGCCTTTTGTTTTTAATATCCAGTTTACCATTTTAAATAATACCCAAAATTAAACAAATTGAAATAATAATTAGCATTATTGCAACAAGAACTTGAATGCTAGAGTAAGCAAGTTTTTTTAGAAGCCTTTTTCCTGCAATTGTTCCAATAATTGCTGCAGAGGCAGCATAAATCATAAGATCTATATTTTCTAAAATATTGGCATCCTTGGCTCGCGATAAATAAATTGATAGACGACTAAAATCAACTAAAACAGCAATTGCAACGCCTGTAGCAATATATGCTTCTTTGTTTAATCCACTTTTGATTAAAAACGCACTTCGTAGTGCTCCTTGTATACCTGAAAGTCCTCCGAAAAAACCACTCAATAATCCACCAATTATCAATTTATCATTACCAAATTCAATCTTTTTAAGACATGGGACTATCTCCATAAGAGAGAAGAAAATTAATATAATTCCGATAATTAAGTTGATGAGGCTGATTTTAAAGCTGTGTCCAGCAACAGAAAATGAGAATATTTCGTGCATGCTAGAAAGTTGAAGCAATAAGTATGCACCTAAGAAAGAAGTCAAAATTGCAGGTAAGCCGAAGTGTAAAAGAACTTTTTTATTTGCATTTCGTCCAACGAGTATTACTTTCGAAATATTACTAATAAAATGCACGATACCTGTCATTGCAATAGCAGCTTCGAGAGGAAAGAAAATAGCAAAAACTGGCATTAGTATAGTGCCAAGTCCAAATCCAGAGAAAAATGTAAGTAGCGATGTAATGAGTGCTACAGATGAAATAATGATAATATCCATAATTTTATATTTTAATTTTATGTTGCAAAATAAGATATAAAAAATGGGCTCTAAGAGGTATGTTTGAGTGTAAAAATGGTATTATTGAAAATGATTAGATCGAAATTGTTTTGGAGTAATACCTTCGTTTCGTTTAAAATATTTTACAAAATTGGAAGAATCTTCAAAATTAAGAATATCTGCAATTTCGTTAATACTATTGTCGGTATGTAGTAAATAGCGTTTAATTTCTAAAATTAGTTGATTTGAAATAATTTCGCTTGCGCTCATCGAAGCATTTTTGCGGCAAACACTATTGAGATTTTGTGGTGTAGTGCATAGCACGTCTGCATATTCATTTACTTTGCGCATGTTTGTTATATTCGAGCGTACAAGAGAAATATATTTTTCATAAAGCGATGATTGGATTGAATTTGTGTCAATTGTAGAATTACGAAGTAGTTTTTTTAATATTATGGATATGTATTCGTGTATAATATCTTTGCTCGTTGTAGAGTCTTCGTTCCATTCGTTTAGAATATCTTCGAGCAAAGTGAAAATTATTTTGTTATCGCTTAGATTAACACGTTCTAGTTGTACTAGCTGGTGAATCATTTCAATGCTTGTGGATTCTGTAAGTTTGTTAAATTCAGTGTCTTTTAATAATAGTACAAAACCTTTTGGAATAGATGTGAATTGCCAAAAATGAAGTTGATTAGGAGCTAAAATATAAAATTCAGGAGAATAAATAGTGTAAGTATTGGTATTGATAGTATGAAAACCCTCGCCTTCGAGGATGAAAATAAACTCATAGTATTCGCTATGTTTATGAGGTTTTGTTCGTTTAATAATTTCTTTAAATCGAGATATTTTAAAGCTAATACTAGCGTCTAGTTTGTTTTTCAAATCTATTTTCATTCTGCAAAATTATAAATAAATGGTAATATTGAAAGAGGAGGCTGATTTCTAGAATTATTGTTTGGTTTTTTGTCGTACTTTTAGGCTAAATGTAATACTACCAGCACTTTCGGTGTCATATATCTCAAAAACATATTTTAACCGTACACCACAATGGTTTTATCAGCGGCTAAATGGTAATATAGTAAACGGCAAAATAGCACGCTTTAGCAACTCGGAAATTGTAATACTAAAAAATACACTCGAAGATATTGCTTGCAAAATAAATGCGCAAGTTTGTGGGTTTTGATGAATTTTAGTGTTGTAGTATAGTTTTGTGCTAACAATGTTGCAAAGGTAATCAAAAAATGATTACCTTTGCAGCATTGTTAGTCGCCATGAAAATATGACAATAAGAGACTGGATAAAAGAAAAAGAGATTAGAGGTTCTTCGCATTTTAATGCGGAAGAGTTGCAATTGATGTTTCCGCAGATGAGCGATAGAACTCTAAAAAATGAGCTTTACAGATTATCTTCACAAAAATTAATAACATCCGTCTACAAAGGATTTTATGTAATAATTCCTGTTCAATATAGGTCTAAAGGCATAGTTCCATCTATGTACTATATAGACCAATTGATGAATTACCTTAATAAACCCTATTATATTTCGTTACTTAGTGCAGCCGAGATATTGGGAGCAGCTCATCAACGTCCTCAAAATTTCTATGTTACTACATTGCGACCAACTGTCAATGTATCAAAAAATAAAAATCCAATATTGAGATGGGTATTTATTACTTCTATCCCAAATGAATTTTTATTGCAAAAAAACTCACAAACAGGAACTATTTACTATTCAAATGCAGAACTTACATCGGTTGATGTAATACAGTATTGTCATTACATAGGAGGAATAACAAGAGCATCCACATTACTTTCCGAATTAATTGAGCTAACAGATTTTAATGATAAGATTGAAAAGCTTATAAGTATCTCAAGTCTTAGCACTATTCAACGATTAGGATATATAATAGAAGAAATTTTAGGCGATACCGAACAAGCAGAGATAATATATGCCCAACTGCGAGCAACTAATAAACGATTAAATTACATTTTATTAGATGTTCATAGTGCCTCAGATGTATTTGATACAAACAAAAAATGGAAGATAAATATTAATACAGAAATAGAAATAGACGAAATATGATAAATGTGTCTGCAATAACTGAATGGCGTAAGCAAGTATCATGGCACACTGATGAACAAGTTGAGCAAGACTTAATAATTTGCCGAGCATTGGTAGCTATATTTAGCGATGAATTTTTGGCAAGAGAATTGGCATTTCGTGGAGGAACGGCCCTGCACAAATTATTCTTATCACCACAACCTCGATATAGTGAAGATATTGACCTTGTGCAGATAAACGAAGGTTCTATTGGTTCAATTATCGACCGATTGAAATTGGTATTGGATTTTATGCCAAATTTAAAGATTCTTCAAAAGAAACATAACAACACGTTGAAATATAGAATGGAATTGGAAGTCCCGCCCATAGTTCCAATCACATTAAAAATAGAAATAAACTGAAAAGAACATTTTACAGAACTAGGTTTTATAAAAATTCCATTTGAGGTTAATAGCAGTTGGTTCTCTGGAAAATGCGAAATTACGACTTATCATCTTGATGAGTTGATGGGGACGAAACTTCGGGCATTGTATCAACGTAAAAAAGGACGAGATTTGTTTGATATGTATAAAGCAATGCAGTATGGCGTAGATCCTGATAGAGTTATGCAATGCTATAAGCGGTATATGGATTTTGTTGTTGAAAATCCACCATCGTATAAACAGTTTATACAAAATATGGAGGCAAAAATGAGAGACTCCAAATTTATTGGAGATATTCAGGGTTTACTCCGAACAGAGGAGCGTTTTGAGTCCACTCATTCTCAAGAGGCTTATGAACAAGTACGAGAGATGTTTATTGATAAATTAAAAGGAAAATAATGAAAACAAAAATCATACTTTGTTTTCATACTTACTGTTAGATGTTAGGGTTAAATCTTGAATTTTAATTGTTTATGTGGTGAATGATGCGCATCCATGTTGTTACATATAGCTTCAAAAGCATACTCCAATCGTACTCTTTTGTCAAACAAAACTCATATATAAAATTATAAATTTAAGTTAGCTAAAAAATACTTACATTTGTAAATCCAAAAATACAAAAATGATTGAAGTAGGTAAAAACAATAAACTCAAGATAGTAGCTGTAGATGGTGATGTTTTAAGTCTTGATGCAGGAGAATTAGGAACTGTAGAGGCAGTAAATAATGATTTGATATTAAAATATCAGGTAGGGCAGGAAGTAGAGGTTTTTCTGTATATTGATGAGGATCAGAAAATAAAAGCTTATGTTGGGAATGCTTATGCACAGGTAAACGAATTTGCTCGCCTACAACTCGTTGATAATACTAAAATAGGTAGCTTTTTCGATTGGGGAATAGATAAAGATTTATTTTGCCCTTTTAGAGAGCAAAAACAAGAACTTACAGAAGG
>CAYJBL010000027.1:12960-14915 GCA_964368115.1 uncultured Bacteroidales bacterium | reverse complement strand
GTTTATTCTTTTATAATTTTTGAAACATAATAATCAGTATCTGTGTATACTGCAACAAAATAGATTCCACTTTCTAATGTACTCATATCTACATAAGAATCAGAAATTTCTTTGTCTATTAACAATTTACCTACTACCGAATATATTTTAACCTTTTGTGCATTTTCTACTTCAAAAAATAGTTTATCGCTTACAGGATTTGGATAACTTGTTAAATTTTTATTTTTGGTAAAGGTATTTGTTATTTCTGAAGGAGTTTCATATTCTGGGACTTCTAGCTCTACAATCCATACATCATTGTCATAAGTATTACTTTCTCCAGCAATCCCATAAATAGATATAGTATTGGAATCTACGAAGGTAAAGCCATAAGCATAATCATCCCCAAGCGTTCCAATTGTTTTATCCCATCTTACATTTAAGTCTTCATCCATCCCAAGTATCCAATAATCATTGCCACCAATAGGGTCTTCTGTTTTTTCATTGCCAGATAAAGATCTAGAGGATCCACAAATAATCATCCCAGTAGTTTCTGAGTATGCTGTATAGTGCACTTCGTCTAGGGTAAAACCTCCTCCTCCTATAATTCTCTGTTTTTGTATATTAAATTCATCATCTAATTTCAATGCCCAAATATTACAAATTCCCTCATAAGTATCTATTGTTCTATCTCCACTTGCAGCCCCATCAAGGGTGGTTAAATAAACATAAATATTATTATTTATACTTACTGCACTTGCCAATGATTCACTTTCGTTAGAACCTAATGTTTTATCTTTGATAAGACTGCCATTAGAAATATCTATTTTTAACATCCACAAGTCATTTTCGCCTACATTTGGTTCTGATTTTTCAAAAGATTGATTAGAATTTGAATGTGCTGCTATAACAGCCTCCGTATCTGAATGCAGATAAATAAAAGATACATAATCGTATAGATCACCTCCTATAGTTTTATCCCAAACAATTTCTGAATCTGGAGTAATACATACTAACCATATATCGTACTGACCTCTGCTATTTTCTGATTTAACACCCGAAGCATTAGACCTAGAATCGCATGCTAATAAAATATTGCCGTTTGGTAACAATACTGCATTTGCAGCAAAATCTACACTTGTCCCACCATATTTTTTTTGCCAAATTTCATTTCCAAATGGATCTAATTTAATTACCCAACAATCGTAATCTCCGTACGATTCTGAAATGACATCACCTGAATTTGAGTTTGTTGCTCCAATCAAATAATAACTACCATCGCTAGAATGCAAAACTCTATATATCCTATCTATACCTGAGCCTTCATATAATTTATACCAAAGCAAATCATAATTTCTATCAGTGCATTCTATTACTGCATCAACATCTCCATTCCATTCATATTGCGTTACAAACAAATGCTGACTCCCATTAAAGTGTGATGTTACAAGCGTCGCATCTCCTTGTGTCATAAATCTTTTTTCATTTTTTATCTCTTGAGAATTTAATATCGTTGTCGTAAGCAATGCTCCTAATAATATTGTAATTTTTTTCATGATACATTATTTTAAATTAAACATAAATAATTTTGGTATATAAATCGGTCTGCACACCACATTTATGTCTTATTTATTGTGTAGGATTCACTGCAAAAAAGTTGCTGGCTTTAGACACTAAATTTGGTTTTCATAACATGCTTGTAAATTTATAAAATATTTTTTGTTAATTCCAAATATTTTACGATAAAATTTTAAAAATATTTAAATAGGCTGTTTTTCAATACTTAATTATTTATATTTCTACTTTGCTACATTCCTCGCAAAAACTACACATTTTCTTGCATTATTATAAGCTTATAATCACAAAAAAAGCAGACAATAAGCTCATTACCTATTATCTGCTTGATTTAATGTAATTTTATTGGTCTATTCTTTTTTGTAAAGTTTTAGTTCTCTAAAATCAAAATCTGGATTAGG
>CAYJBL010000027.1:12033-12950 GCA_964368115.1 uncultured Bacteroidales bacterium | reverse complement strand
TTCACAAATTTCCCCATATTTATCTGAAACAAAATTTACAGTTCCTTGAGGCAATGATGGTGATGCTTCAAATTTTACAGTAAATGTATCATAGTGCCAATGCTCCATCTTTCCTTGATAATCGCGCGTATGTGTCATATTTAGATAAAGTTTATCATTTCTCAATTCCACTGTTACTTCCCCATAAACATCAGATTCGTACGTTCCTACATAATTTTTTAGTTCGAAACTTGGTTTTGTGTTTTTCTGACGTGATGCCTCCCACTCTGCTTTTTCTTGCTTTTTATATTCATCGAGTCTTTTCGATAAATTAAGAAAATACTCACTGCGCGAATTATCTAGTTTATCTGTAGTTAAATAATCCAAAATTTGATCCAAAATTACATTATAAGTCATTGATAAATTATTTGTCAAAACAACAAAACCAAAATCCAATTCAGGTATCAAAACTGTTTGTGACAGCATTCCGTCAAATCCACCATTATGAGTAGCAACAAAATAGCCATTATAATCGTATACAACCCAACCAAGTGCATACGATTTAAAATGTGTAGTTGGATACATGTTTTTCGAAAAATTTGAAATACTAAGCGGTGTTTGTGGTGTCCACATATCGTTTGCCACTTTTTCGCTAAATATTCTTTTGCCTTTATATTCTCCGCTATTTAACTGTAAGATTAACCATTGTGAAAGATCGTGAACATTTGAATTTATGCTACCTGCAGGTGCAATATTATCCCAATTTACGTATGGGATCGGAATATTTTCGTTGTCTACAAATGCGTGACAACTAGCAACATTATCTAATTTTTGATTTTGTATAACACTTGTATTAGTACGTGTCATACCAAGTGGTTCGAAAAAACGATATTTAAGAAAATCATCCCAAGTAGTATCTGTTACATATTCAACAATTT
>CAYJBL010000027.1:6609-12023 GCA_964368115.1 uncultured Bacteroidales bacterium | reverse complement strand
TGTCCTGCTGTTAGATACATTATATTTGAATAACCAAAAGTTTCTCTAAAACCATAGCTAGGTTCTAAGTATTTTGCTCTTCTAATTACCTCCTCTCTCGAGTGATTGCTGCCATACCAAATAAGATCGCCACTAAATGTTTTTAGCCCTGTTCTATGACAAAGCAAATCTCTAATTGTCATTTGTTCTGTAACAAACGGAGAGTACAACTCAAACCACGGAATATGTTTGGTTACTTTATCGTCCCAACTTATTCGACCTTCGTCTACTAAAATTGCTAATGCTGCTGCGGTAAAAGGCTTTGTATTAGAGGCTATAGCAAAATTTGTATTTTCATTTGTTTTTTCGTTCTTTCCTTTTTCTAGTATTCCAAATCCTTTCTCGTAAAGAATATTTTCATTATCAACAATGGCAACTGCAAAGGCTGGAATATTCCATGCGTCGTAAACTTCTTGTAGAGATTTATCCAATTTTTTAGTATCAATTTCTTTTGGCTGTGCAAATGAAATTATACTTAAAGAAACACTTAAGATAAATAATGTTATTTTATTCATAATTATAAATTTATTTTGTTAATATTTTAAATTCAGTTCTTCGATTTTGAGCTCGACCTTCTTCTGTATTATTATCGCCTAGAGGCATAGAGAAATCGTATCCTTTAAAAGATAATCTATCTTTAGAAATTCCTTTAGAAACAAGGTAATTATATACAGATCTAGCTCTATTTGTCGATAATGTTTTGTTATAAGATTTGCTTCCAGTATTATCTGTGTGTCCTCCAATTTCAATTTTAAGACTCGGATTGGTATTCATATATTTTATTATAACGCTAAGCTCTGTATGTGATTCTGGCAACAATTCATACGAATTTAACTCGAAAAAAATGTTTTTTAAAACTACAGTAATATTTTCTTCTATCGGTTGCAAGTAAATATCTAGCACATACGGCTTTTCTGGATCTTCTAGATTTGAAAGAGAAAAATTCTCCGAATAAAATAAGTATCCTTTTTTTGAAACATTAAATGCATAATCTTTATTAATTGGCAAACACACCATATATTCTCCATTTATGCCTGATTCGGTTTTTGCAGTAAGCTCGCCAGATTCAAGTTCGAGTAATTCACATACTGCCTCTAATCGTTTGTTTGTTTTCTTATCATAGACTGTACCTCTAACATAAGTTACTGTGGTTGGCTTTATTCCATCAGGAATTTCGAAAAAATAAATATTTAAATTGTCTTGATCAGCTGTTGACGCATACATTGCTAAATTACCTTTTGCGTTTACAATTAAGCTTCGTTCTTCGCCTTTTGTATTTATTGGATAACCAATATTAACTGGTTTTTGCCAATTTCCAATACTATCAAGACGAGAAAAATACAAATCTAAATCACCTAAGCCAGGAAAGCCTTTTGATGCAAAATACAATGTCTGCCCGTCGGGATGAATAAATGGCGACACTTCTTCAAAAGCAGTATTTACAGTGTTTCCAAGATTTTGTGGTGCAGAAATAGCGTTTCCACGTTTATCAATATTAACTTTCCAAATATCTGATTTTCCATGACCATTACCTCTGTTACTTGCAAAATACAAAGTAGAACCGTCTGCCGAAAGTGATGGGTTTGATTCCCACGAAGGAGTATTAATCGATTTTAGATTTTGTGGTTTTGTCCACATATTATTTTGATAAAACATTATATATAAATCGCAACTACCCACTCCATTGGGTCTATTACAAGCAGTAAAAATCACAGTTTTACCATCTGCAGATACACATTGAGCGCCTTCGTTTTGCAAGGTATTTATTGCATCTGATAACGGAACTGAATATTCATATCTAAATGAATTTTTATCTTTTCGTGCAATAAAAAGGTCTTCGTGCATATTTTCTGGGTGGTTTGACTTAATATTAGGGCTTTTTGGTATTTGTCTTGTAAAGACTAAAATTTCTTCGTCAACAGATAGTGAAGGCCAATATTCATCAAAATCAGTATTTACTCCGTCCCCAACGCTTATAGGATTAAAATCTAGCGGATTATTGAAAGCAGAATCTGCAAAATAAATATATTCACGCAATCGTTTATGATCGTATTTTTTTGCTTTTAACGTATCTACATTTTCGGAAAAGAAATCTATATAGTCTTTTGCTTCATCATATTCTCCTTTTCTGTAATAATTTGCTGCCAATATGAAACTAAAAGCTGGATCGTAATGTGGGTCTATTTCAAATACTTTTACATAGTTTCTAAATGCCATTTCAGAATTTCCTTTAAAGTTATATATTTCAGCTTTGTACAAATAAGCTTCTAGGAAATTACTATCCATTTCTGTAGCAAGATTAAATCGCTCTATTGCCTCATTAAATTGCTCCGATTTTAAAAAATCTATAGCTTTATTATAAATTTTTATTGCTTTTTTATTTTGAGAATATTTTGGTGCATCTTGAGCATATCCAATCGCATAAAATAATGATAATATGGCAAATAGTATAATTTTATTTTTTTTCATCTTAAGGGATTTTCAAAAATTTATGAGTTTGTAACGATATGTTCCACTTAGGATTAAGTTTAACATACTCAACTATTTTATTATTTATTTTTTCAAACTGACTCCATTCGGGCTGTAAGAATAATATACAATCTGTTTGTATTTGACGTGCACATTCTTCTGCCCATTCAAAATCTGTTTCGTCATATATTACTACTTTTAGCTCGTTTAACAAGCTGTAATATTCTTTTTTTGGGGGTTTTTGTGTTTTAGGCGACAAACATATCCAATCCCATTGCCCACTGTATTCGTGCGCTCCACAGGTCTCTAGCACTGTATTATAGCCTTCAAATCTTGTTTTGTTGCAAAAATGGTCGAAATTATATATTAGCGGCTCGCCTCCTGTTACAACAATAGTATCAGCAGCTGTTTGTTTTATTCGAGAGATTATATCGTCTATATCTACAAATTGATGTTTTTCAGGTTTCCAACTTTCTTTAACATCACACCATTTGCAAGCCAAATCGCAGCCTCCAGTACGTACAAAATACGCAGCTTTTCCTGTGTTAAATCCTTCTCCCTGAATTGAATAAAATTCCTCCAATATTGGAATCTTATTTTCATGTATGTATTTATCAAATTTTTTCGTCATTTAATAATTAAGAAATTTTTAGCTAATTATTTTATTGAAGTCATCGCCTGTAGGGTTTTGAAATACACTTAGTTCAAAATCTGGAATAACAGCCAGCAAATGGTCAAAAATATCAGCTTGTACAGCTTCAAATTCTATCCATGTTTTGATTTTAGAAAATACATATAACTCCATTGGAATACCATTTGGTGTTGGTTCAAGTTGTCTAACTAAGATTGTCATATCTTGATTTATCTGGTTGTTATTTCTAAGGTAAAGTTCTATATATTTACGCAATACACCAATATTTGTTAATCTTAAACCATTGTATTTTTCAGTACCATCGTTAATGTTATCATTGTATTCTTTAAATTCGATTTGTTTTCCATTTATATAATTTTCTAGAATTTTATAGTGTCGTAATTTAGATAATAATTCATCATTACAAAATTTTACCGAGTGCATGTTTAATATTATTGAGCGTTTAATTCGTCTTCCACCCGACTCCTCCATACCTCTCCAATTACTAAAGCTCTCTGTTACTAGCGCATAAGTTGGAATCATAGAAATTGTGTTATCAAAATTCTGAACTTTAACTGTATTTAAACTAACTTCGATAACAGTACCATCCGCATTTCTTGCTGGCATAGAAATCCAATCTCCAATTCTTACCATATCATTAGATGTTAGCTGAATACCACCAACTAATCCTAAAATTGAATCTTTGAAAACTAGCATAATAACAGCAGTCATTGCACCCAATCCTGTTACAAAATATCCAATTTCTTTGTTAAGCACAATAGATAGGATTAATATTCCAACAACAATAAAGAGAGCTATTTTTACAACTTGAATATAGCTTTTTATGCTAATCTTTTTCTTTTCACCGATAGTTGCATTATATATGTCGTTTGCCGCATTTAAAAAAGCGTTAACAACCATTACAATAACAATTAACATAGCCACAATCGATACTTTTTGAATAGCTTCAATAATATTGTCATTGTTAGGAAAAACAATATGAATTGTAAAATAGATTATCAATATTGGCACTATTCGAGATAATTTTTCAAATATTTTTCGTTCCAATATAATATCGTCCCATATTGTTTTTGTGCGCTTTACAAGTTTATTTAAAGTTGCAATAATTATGCGCCTAGTAATGATATTTGATAATATAGCAATAATAAAAATTGCAGATAAAAGAATAATTACAGTCAAAAGCTTAGGCATGCCACTAGTGTATTCCCAATTTGAAAATAAATTTAATAATCTAGAATAAATTGTTTCCATCTAATAATTTAATAATATGTAATTTAGAATATAAAAGAGTTAAATAATCTTTTCCGTAAAGATAAAAAAACAAATTAATATTTATACATTTGTAGGATTTAATAAAAGAAGGAAGTAACATGAAACGAATTTTTATTGTAATTGCAATATTGTTAGGCTCATTTATAGCCAATTCACAAGTATATCAATTGCCGAATCCAGGTTTTGAAAATTGGGACAATAATGGTAACGATTCTGAACCATCTTATTGGAATTCATTTCCCTCTGCAACTTGTGATTTAAGTGGTCTTGCTGCTCTTGGTTGTGGTGTTGCAACAGAAACTAGACACTCAAAATCTACTGATGTTCGCCCAGGATCTACAGGAAATTATAGCGTAAAACTATTTGCGACAGAGGTATTAGGACTTGTAGCCAATGGCACAATTACAACAGGTCAAATTCGCATTGGAAGCACTACTGCATCAAGTGCTCAAAACTATAATATTTCTCGAACTGGCAATTCAAATTTAAGTCAACAATTAAATGCCAAACCCGACTCAATAGTCTTTTGGGCAAAATTTAACTCTCCTTCTAGTTCTCAAACAGCAAGAATGAATGCAGTAATTCATGATAACTACGACTATAGAGATCCACAAGATTCAGATGCCTCGGCTAATAATCACGTGGTAGCAAAAGCATCTATAAATTTTAATAAAGGAGATGAAAACTGGAAAAGATACTCATTACCATTTAATTACAACTTTCCTTCAAGCACACCAGAATACATTTTAATAACATTTACTACCAACTCTGTACCAGGAGAAGGATCAGGAAACGATTTTTTATGGATTGACGATGTTGAATTGGTTTATAATACTTATTTAGAGAATATTTTCATAGATAATGTGCCATTAGCTAATTTTACTCCAAGCACGCTAAATTATCAATCTTTCTTCGAGTATGGATCATTATCAAATGTTACTGCAACCCCACAAAGTGAAAATTGTGAAATTGTTATTCAACA
>CAYJBL010000027.1:1460-6599 GCA_964368115.1 uncultured Bacteroidales bacterium | reverse complement strand
GAAGCCAAAGTATGGTATATACAATTGATTTTGACTTTGTTGCTTTAACATATCTATATGATGAAATATGCCAAGGCGATGTTTATTTAGATAATGGTTTTAATCTTCCATCACAAACAGAATCAGGCATATTTAATTATTGGATCGAAACATTTAGTTCCGAACAATATGATAGTATTTCATACCTCACCCTAACTGTAAATCCATCATATATTAGTGATACTGCGAATATTATGATATGTGAATTTGGATCATACAATTTCTTTGGAAATTATTTATCCGAAGCTGGAGTTTATGATACAACTCTTGTCTCACAACATGGTTGCGATAGCACCGTAATAGTCAAACTCGAGGTTGGCGAAAGATATGAATCAACAATAATCAAATCAATTTGTGATGGAGATTTATATAACGAAAATGGTTTTATCATGGACTATACTGGTAGAGATACTTTATTTTTTGTGGCAAATGATGGTTGCGACTCTCTATCAATTCTAGACTTAACGGTAAATGAAAAATTTCATACAGAACTATTTGATAGTATTGCATTAAATGAGAATTATATTAACTATGGCTTTAACTTAGAGGCTCACACTAATGAAGGCAATTACATGTACATAGATACATTAGAAACTCAATATGGTTGCGATAGCATTATCAGTCTTTCTTTAAAAATTTATAAGATAATAGTTGATAATACTAATTACGATGCCGATATCATGGTTTATCCTAATCCTGCCTCAAACAATATCAATGTTTGTGTGTTTGATTTTGAAAATAATTATAAGTATGGCATTTTTAATACACAAGGTAAACTTTTGATTGAAGGAAACATATCTGAAAAAATAACCAATATAGATTTAAATTTCTTAAATACTGATGTTTATATTATCAGAATTTATAATAATGATAGTAATAATACAAAATCATTTAAATTTATTAAGTACTAAAAAAATGGGCTTAATTTAAAGCCCATCCATTCCAATGTATTTTCTCTTCTTTAAATTTATCTTTTGGTTTTATTCCTTCTGTTGGATAGCCAATTGGTATATAACACAAAGGTATTATATGTTTTGGCAAGTTTAATATCTTCTGAATAGCTCTGCTTCTTGCTGTATCTGGATATGCACCTGTCCAAACTGCGCCAAATCCCATTGCTTCTGCAGCTAATAAAATATTTTGCGTTACAGCCGAACAATCTTGAATCCAAAATTCATTTGATGGCGCAGGAAGAAATAATGTCGAATCACCACAAACGACTATTCCTTGACCAGCATTTACTGTCATTTTTGCATATGGTAATGCTTCCTCTAATTTTTTAAGAAGTTCAATATCATTTACTGCAACTAATTGCCATGGCTGTGAATTTCTCGCAGATGGAGCAGCCATTCCAGCTCTCATTAAAGTAGTTAGGTCTTCCTTTTTCATCTTCTCCCCTGTGAAACTTCTAACGCTTTTACGTGCAAAAATATTATCTAATACTATTTCTGATTTGTTCACAGAAAGGTTTTGATTTGCACTAACATCTTTGTTCTCATTTGAACAACTACTGATTGAAAATCCAATTGTTACAATAAATGCGATACTTAAAATCGAAACTAAAATTTTCTTTGTCATAATATATATTCTTTTTTGTTAAATAATAAAAATACAAGGTTTTTTGTTTAAATCAGGTTTATTTTTCTTCCATTCTTTTATAGACATTGTTTTTATAAATTCGTCATTACATGTGATATTAGACGCAATACATAAAGTAGTACTTGAATTTAAATGCACTATAATATCATCCAATAATTTATTATTTCTATATGGTGTATCCATAAAAATTTGGGATTGAAATTCAGTTTTTGAACGATTTTCCATCTCCAAAAGTTTCTTTACTCTACTTCTCGACTCTATAGGAACATAACCATTAAACGCAAAATTTTGTCCATTTAGTCCAGATGCCATTAAAGCCATTAATATTGATGAAGGTCCTGAAAGTGGAACAACTCTAATACCCTTCAAATGAGCTAGCTTTACTATAACATTTCCAGGATCAGCAACACATGGAAGCCCTGCATCACTTATTAATCCAATATCATAACCTAATTCGCAAGCTTTTAAATATTCGAAAATTTCTTTTTCATCAGTATGCTTATTAAGTTCGTAAAATGTGATAGAGTCAATGTCTATTTCTTTATCTAACTTACGTAAATATCTACGTGTTGTTCTAATATCTTCTACAATAAAATGTTTTATTGTTTTCACTAAACTACTAATACTTGGAGGAATTACCATTTCAGGTGTAGTGTCTCCTATTAGATTTGGAATTAAATATAGATTCGACTGTATTTTTGACATGTGATATTTTTATACAAAATTAGTATTTATGTTCAAAAGATAAATAAATATATAGGTAATTTATGAATAAATATGTATGTTTGCCGTGAATCAAAATAAATTAATAATAATATGAGAAAAGTTTTTTTATTTACAGCTATGTGCATGTTTATGACCACAATAAGCTTTGGTGCTAGTGCTCAAGACAAAAAAGAAAAAAAGAAAAATAGTGAAGATGGTTTCAAGTTTGAAACGGTAAAAGAGATTAAGGTAACATCTGTAAAAGATCAATATAGAGCAGGTATATGTTGGAGTTTTGCGGCAACAGCTTTTATCGAAGCAGAATTATTGCGTATGGAGAAAGGCGAATACGATCTTTCGGATGCATTTATTGTGAGAAAATCGTATGAAAAAAAGGTAGAAAAATATGTTAGAATGCATGGAAATACAAATTTCGGCAGCGGAGGCGCTTTTCATGATGCATTTTATGTAATCGATAATTTTGGAATTATGCCAGAAGAAAATTACAAAGGATTAGAATATGGCGAAACAAATCACGTTCATGGTGAACTAGACGCTGTTTTAAAAGCCTATGTTGAGACAGTTATAAAAAATAAAAATAAAAAAATATCTACAGCTTGGTTCAATGGATTAAATGGTATTCTTGATGCTTATTTGGGCGAAAATCCAGAGAAATTCAATGTAAATGGAAAAGAATATACTCCTAAAACTTTTGCAAGTGAACTTGGGATTAACTCGGATGATTATGTGAGCATAGCATCATATACGCACCACCCTTTCTACGAATCGTTTATTTTAGAAATTCCTGATAATTGGATGTGGAAAGAATCGTACAATGTGCCAATGAATGAAATGATGGAAATTATTGATAATTCAATTAATAATGGATACACAGTAGCTTGGGGCGCAGATGTTAGTGAAAAAAGCTTTAAATGGTCGATGGGCGTTGCAATCGTACCAGAGGAAGATCGCCCAGATTTAGACGGTCTTGAAAGAGCTAAATGGGAAGAAATGTCTGCTAGAGAAAGAGAAAAGTTATTATACGAATTTAAAAAGCCAGTAGCTGAAAAAGAAATTACTCAAGAAATGAGACAAATTGCATTCGATAATTATCAAACTACTGACGATCACGCTATGCTAATCACAGGAATTGCAAAAGACCAAAACGGAAAAAAATATTATATCGTTAAAAATTCATGGAATACAACTAATCCTTACAAAGGTTATTTTTATGCTTCAGAAAATTTTGTTGAATACAAAACTGTGAATTATGTTGTCCATAAAAACACAATTCCTCAACACATCAAAGATAAATTAGGTATTAAATAGTAATTTATATAGCTTACAAAAAAAGACCATCGCTAAGATGGTCTTTTTTATTGATTTGCATATAGTTAAGAATTTATCAAATCTATTATCCCCGAACATAATGTTCTCTTAAATTCAGAAAAATCATCCTGAGCATCTAAAATTTTTCTTTTAAATTCCGATTGTTGTTCTTTTGTTGTATTCACAATATTTTGTTCTAATATTGTAATAGACTCTAAAGCGACTAAATCATTAGCATTAATAAATAAATCAACAAATATATCTAGATTGTCAAATTGTAATGAAGACTGCCAAAGTATTGATAAAAAATTGTGTAATGAATCGCTATTTCTATACTTATTAAGTTTAGAAACAATAATATGACTAATACTTTGATCTTTAATATCTATAAATAAATCTAGGATCTCTTTTTTTATTGTATCATCATTTGTAGTAAAATATGTATCAATAAGTGCTTCAACAATAAATACCCCACCTTTATCTCTCAGCGACCTAATTGTATTAATAACTATAGTTTGGTCTTTATCATATAGTTGAGATAAAATATCTTTTTGTTCTTGTGTTAATTTATTTTGTTCCATAATAATTTATTATGCTTTCATAGCTCCAATAAGTTCATTTATATCTTTTACTCCATGCTTATAGCAATATTCATGTATTTGATTTAATATTCTAATTGTAGCATCGGGATAAATAAAATTTGCAGTTCCAACCTGAATACAAGATGCTCCAGCCAATAAAAACTCTATAGCGTCATCACCATTCATTATCCCGCCAAGTCCGCAAATTGGGATGTTTACGGCTTTAGAAACTTGCCAAACCATTCGTAAAGCAATTGGCTTTATTGCTGCACCTGATAATCCGCCTGTAATTGTTGATAGTTTTGGTTTTCTCGTTTTAATATCGATTGCCATACCCAAAAAGGTATTTACCAAAGAAACGCTATCAGCACCTTCTGCTTCAACAGCTCTTGCAATTTCTGTTATGTCAGTTACATTTGGAGAAAGTTTAACCATCAGGTGCTTTTTGTATACTTTACGTACTTCTTTAACTACTTCAGAAGCCGAAGCGCATGATGTTCCAAAAGCCATTCCTCCTTCCTTTACATTAGGACAAGAGATATTTAGTTCTATTGCTGGTATATTTGTAAGGCTATTGATTTTTTCAGCTGTTGCTACATAATCGCTAATAGTAGAGCCACTAACATTAACAAGAATATTTGTATTAATATGTTTGATTTGATTATATATTGTATCACAAAAAACATCCACACCTTTATTCTGCAATCCTACGGCATTTAACATTCCTGATGGAGTTTCTGCCATTCTTGGATATGGATTACCTTCTCTATGATGAAGTGTTGTGCCTTTGACAACAAAACCACCTAGTTTTTCTAAATCTACAAAATCGCTAAATTCAGTACCATATCCAAATGTTCCTGAAGCTGTTAATATTGGATTTTTCAGT
>CAYJBL010000027.1:0-1439 GCA_964368115.1 uncultured Bacteroidales bacterium | reverse complement strand
ATCCATTGAAATTAATATTTAGATTTACCATATAATATTTTTTGCGTTAAAAACTGGGCCTTCATTACAAATGCATTTATGTCCTTCTGTCGTGTTTTGCACACAACATAAACATGCTCCAATGCCACAAGCCATCATATTTTCTAAAGATACTTCACAGTCAATATTATTTTGAATTGACCAATTTGCAACGGCTTTAAGCATTGGCTCTGGTCCACATGCATAAATTTTATCAAACTTATATTCATTTGCCGAAAGCAAATAATGATTTAACACATTACCTTTTTCGCCGCAACTTCCGTCTTCTGTTGTGTAAAATACTTTCCCATACTTTTCATATTCTTTGTGTCTAAGAACGTCTGCACGACTTCTATATCCAAATAGCATAGTTGATTGTATTCCAAAATCAAGAAAATATTTTGCTGCATAAAGCATTGGCGCAACACCGCAACCACCACCTATTAGCAAAACATTACTGTCTGTAGGTACACTAAATGAATTACCTAGTGGGTAGATTATATTTAATTGAGAACCTGCTTTAATATGTGATAAATTTTCAGTTTCTCGCCCTGCAATTCGAATAAGCAAACTTATTGTATTGTTTTCATAATCAACATCATGAATACTAATTGGACGTCGTAGGAATGCTGTCGCTGAATTTTCCACTTTTACTTCTACAAATTGCGCTGGCAATATTGTTGGCAAGTCTTCGTAAGATTTTAGTTTTAATAGATAATAACCCTCGTTCAAACGCTCATTGCTAAGGATTTCAAAGTCTTGAATGTATTTTTTCATTTTATTCTATTATAAATACCATGCAAAAATACTTACAAAATTGTTATTATATGCAATATTACTATTAATAATTACATCCTTTTTTCAACATTTAATTTTCTTCATAAATATCAAATGATTTATCTGCATAGAATATTATTATCTTCTCTATTTTTTTATTATTAGTAGTTGGTAATATACTATTATACAAATCATTACTTGACACTATTGTATTAGACTTTAATATACTTGCATCACTACTATTTATGATCGACTCATCTATTTTATTGTCTAGCAATTCGGTTGTATTATCAAATAAATTAAGTGGAGTTTCTATAACTTCCTTGCTTGCACCATTTTGAGTTTTATACATATTGCCTTTTCCCATTAAAAGCCACTCTGCATTTACACCTCTAAAACGTTCTAATATTTTTGAAACTATATCTAAGGATGGATTATTTCGTCCCGACATAATGTGAGAAATACTGGAAGCCTGCACACCTATCTCTTCTGCAAATTTTCCAGAATTCATTTCTTCACTCCTCATTATTTCTGATATTCTATCTTTCATTTTCTTAAAAAAATATTCATTACAAATGTAATATTAATTTTGTTTACCAATGTAATATTTTAAATATTTATTTTATTAACATTTGTAATGTTAA
>CAYJBL010000026.1:0-15157 GCA_964368115.1 uncultured Bacteroidales bacterium | reverse complement strand
AAAAAAGTAATGCTTCGAGTGCAACAAGACTTGTAATGGCAAATATCATCCCTGATGATGGATTAATCAACGCACTAACAAATTTAGAGAATGCTTGCCTTATGTACCAAGGTGAAATAATTGCTTATAGCATTTCAGATAATAATCCAAATATTATCCCTGATAAAAAAATAGAGTACAATAAAAATTTAACCATCATAAAAAGCAATACCGATGTTTTCTCATTAAACGAAGAATGTATAATAAAAGATTTCGAACTTATAACTAAAGGGAGAAAATCTGCAGAATTAAGCAAGACGAACTGCCATTTTGGCAAACATCCATTATTTATTGAAGAAGGTTGTTTTATCGAATGAAGGTTCTAATATTAGAGGGCCATTTGCTTTATGCGAAAATGCACAGCTAAATATGGGTACAAAAATATATGGCGCAACAAGCATTGGACCACACTGCAAAGTTGGTGGAGAGGTAAACAATTCTGTATTCTTTGGATATTCAAATAAAGCACATGATGGTTTTCTTGGTAACTCCGTTATTGGAGAATGGTGTAACTTGGGTGCAGATACAAATACATCAAATTTAAAAAACAATTATGCTATTGTAAAACTATGGAACTATGAGAAAAAACGATTTTTAAGCACTGGTTTACAGTTCTGTGGACTAATAATGGGAGATCATAGTAAAAGTGCCATAAACACAATGTTTAATACTGGTACTGTTGTTGGTGTGTCGTCGAATATATTTGGAGCTGATTTTCCTCGTAATTTTATACCATCATTTTCGTGGGGCGGTTCGGCTGGCTTAACAGAGTACAAGTTAGAGACTGCATTTGGTGTAATGGAAATAGTAATGCAACGCCGTGGAATACTACTTTCTGACACAGATAAAGAGATTTTTAAACAAATTTTTACTGACACTGCAGAATACAGATAAGAAAAAATTTAAATGGCATAAGTATTGCAATACATACAAACCAAATTTTATTTCACTATTTTATGACAATAAGTCAGATTTATTATGAGTAATTTTAAAAACTTAGATTTATATAATTTACTGCCAGATGGAGGCAGAAAAGACGTCGAGATTATTCCTATTTTATCGAATATTGACGACGACGATATTTATACAAAAGACTACCCAGAGGAAATTCCTATTTTGCCTTTACGGAATGCTGTTTTATTTCCAGGTGTTGTTTTTCCTCTTACAATTGGTAGAAAAAAATCATACAAACTAATTCGCGACATTCAGAATACAACAAAACTATTTGGGGCTGTATCTCAAAAAAATGCAGAGGTAGAAAATCCTGAGACAGACGAAATATTTACGGTAGGTACTCTAGCAGAAATTATTAAAGTTGTTGAAATGCCAGACGACACAATCTCTGTAATCATTCAAGGTAAATGTCGTTTTGCGGTTAATGAATACACAACATCAGACCCATACTACAAAGCAAAAGTAAGATATGCTCCTGAAGAAAAAACTCAATTAGATGACATCAATTTTAAAGCTATTGTTGATTCGCTAAAAGATTTATCCTTAAAAATCATTAAACTTAGCCCTACAATACCACATGAGGTTTCGTTTGTAATAAAAAACATTGACAATCCATCGTTTTTAATAAATTTCATCTGCTCTAACTGTGATATTACTCCGCTCGAAAAGCAGCGATTGCTTGAAATAGACAGTATACATAATCGAGCTATAGAACTTCTTAGAGACTTAACAAATCAAGTTCAAATGCTTGAATTAAAAAATGACATTCAAGGAAAAGTAAAAAAGGAACTTGACAAACAACAAAAAGAGTATTTGCTTCATCAGCAAATGAAAACAATACAAGAAGAGCTTGGTGGTGGTCCTGCAGAGCAAGAAATAAGCGAATTAAAAGCCAAAGCTAAAGATAAAAAATGGTCAGAAGAAACAAAATTGCATTTCGAAAAAGAGCTTCGAAAGTTAATGCATTTAAATACTTCTTCAGCAGAATTTTCAGTACAAATCAACTATTTACACACAATTCTTGACCTACCTTGGGGAGAGTATACGAAAGATAATCTTGACTTAAAGAAAGCTAAAAAGATTTTGAATAATGATCATTTTGGTTTAGACGATGTTAAGGAACGTATATTAGAACATCTAGCTGTATTAAAACTTAAAGGAGATTTAAAATCCCCAATTCTATGTTTGTATGGTCCTCCTGGAGTTGGAAAAACCTCTTTAGGAAAAAGCATCGCAAGCGCATTAGGTCGAAAATATGTAAGGATGTCACTTGGTGGTGTACACGATGAATCGGAAATTAGAGGACATAGAAAAACCTATATTGGTGCAATGCCTGGAAGGATTTTACAAAATATTAAAAAAGCAAAATCGTCGAACCCTGTATTTGTTCTTGATGAAATAGATAAAGTTGGAGCAGATTTCAAGGGCGACCCATCTTCTGCATTGCTAGAGGTTCTCGATCCTGAACAAAACACTCAATTTCACGATAACTTTTTAGAAATAGATTACGATTTATCAAAAGTTATGTTTATTGCTACAGCAAACACAACATCAAGCATTGCCCCTGCCCTTCGCGATAGAATGGAAATGATAGATATTAGTGGCTATCTTGTTGAAGAAAAACTTCAAATTGCAAAAAAACACCTCATCCCTAAACAATTTATCAATCATGGGATAAATAATATTGATATTAAAATTGAAGACAAAGCTATCATCAAAATTATTGAATCTTACACTCGAGAGTCGGGTGTTCGTGGATTAGATAAAGAGATAGCAAAACTTGCTCGTCAAATTGCAAAAAAAATCGGAATGGAAGAAGAAATTCCACCTATCATAACAACCGAAAATATTAATGATTTACTTGGTTTAGAGAAGTTTTTTCAAGAAATATATCAGGATGATGAAGTTGCGGGTGTAGTTACAGGTCTAGCATGGACAGCGGTTGGGGGGCAAATATTGTATATCGAAACTAGCATTTCTCAAGGAAATGGCAAATTATCAATTACAGGCAACCTTGGGGATGTTATGAAAGAATCGGCTACAATTGCCTTAAAACATATTAAAGCTAATGCAGAAAATCTAAATCTAGAGCCTAACATCTTCGATAAGTGGGATATACATTTACATGTTCCAGAAGGGGCAATTCCTAAAGATGGTCCGTCAGCAGGGATTACAATGGCGACAGCACTTGCTTCTACTCTAACACAGCGCAAAGTTCGAAAAAACATTGCTATGACAGGCGAAATAACCCTTCGTGGTAAAGTGCTTCCTGTTGGTGGAATAAAAGAAAAAATTCTTGCAGCAAAAAGAGCTGGAATAAAAGAAATTATTCTATCCGAAGAAAACCGAAGAGATATTTCTAAAATTAAAGATACATATATCAAAGGGTTGAAATTTCATTATGTAAGTACAGTTTCTGATGTTTTTGAAATTGCCTTATTAAAAACGAAGGTAAAAAATCCTAAAAACGTCGAATAGATTTACTTATGAACCAACAACGACAAAACATTGATTTAATGGCACCTGTCGGTTCTTATGAATCGCTAATGGCCGCAATAAATGCTGGCGCAAATTCTGTATACTTTGGAATAGAAAAATTAAACATGCGCGCTCGCTCTTCGAATAATTTCACATTTGATGATTTAACTAAGATTGTTGAAATCTGCAAAAATGTAAATGTCAAAACTTACCTAACTGTAAATACGGTAATTTATAACGATGAACTTCAAAAAATGCAAGAAGTTGTCGATGCTGCTGCAAAAGTTGGAATTACTGCTATTATCGCTTCTGATGTTGCTGTGATGCAGTTTGCTAGAAAAAAGGGGGTAGAAGTTCATGCGTCAACGCAATTAAACATTACCAATATAGAAGCCGTTGAGTTTTACTCTGGTTTTTGTGATGTTATGGTTACGGCGCGCGAATTATCGCTTGATCAAGTTGCAGAAATTACAACTGAAATCAAAAAACGTAATATTTGTGGTCCCTCAGGCAAGCTAGTTCAAATTGAAATATTCTGTCATGGAGCTCTTTGCATGGCAGTTTCTGGAAAATGCTATCTCAGTTTACATGAGTATAATTTTTCTGCAAACCGTGGTTCATGCCTTCAAACTTGTAGACGTGCATATTCTGTAACAGATAAAGAAACAGGTGCAGAATTAGAAATTGATAATCAATATATAATGTCACCAAAAGACCTATGCACAATTGGCTTTGTAGACCGTATAATACAAGCAGGCGTTAGCGTACTAAAAATCGAAGGTCGTGCTCGCTCGGCCGAATACGTAAAAACTGTTGTAGAGTGTTACAATGAAGCAATAAATTCGGTTCTAGACAAAACATATTCAAAAGAGAAAATCGATAATTGGACTATACAGCTATCTAGTGTTTTTAACCGAGGTTTTTGGGATGGCTATTATTTAGGACGCAAACTAGGTGAATGGGCCGAAATTTATGGCTCAAAAGCGACAAAAACAAAAGTATTTATAGGTAAGGTAACTAATTATTTCTCTAATATCAATGTAGCTGAAATAAAATTTGAAACCTCAGAAGTTCTAAACACAAAAGATGAAGTTTTATTTCTTGGACCAACAACTGGCGTCGTACAACAAATTGTTGGAGAAATCAGAGAAGATTTGGGTATTGTTGAATCGGTAACAAAATCTGCACTTTTCTCAATAAAAACAGATGAATTAGTACGACGAGGAGACAAACTCTACAAATTAGTAGATCCTGAAACACTAAAAAAATGAATCTCATTCCAGAACGAATAAGCTCTTTTATTAATGCTCATCATGTTTTTACATTAGCAACTAATGACGATAATAAAACGTGGTGTTGCAATTGTTTTTATACATATATTGATAACGAAGCTGCTCTCCTATTTACTTCAGACAATGAGACTAAACACATTACAATGGGTTTAAAAAATCCGCAAATATCTGGCTCTATTGTTCTTGAAACCAAAATAATAGGAAAAATCCAAGGCATACAATTTACTGGCGAGCTAGTTCAAGTAGATAATTCTGAGCACTCTAAATATAGGCTAAAGTATTTAAAGAAATTTCCATTTGCTATTATCGTAAATACTCAAGTTTGGAAAATAAATTTAGACACAATAAAAATGACCGATAATCGACTTGGTTTTGGTAAAAAATTAATTTGGACTCGTAATGAAAGTACAACTATCTAAATACTGGCCTGAATACGAGCTAATAGACTGTGGTAACGAAAAAAAGCTTGAGCGATTTGGGAATACAATTCTTATTCGTCCTGATATTACAGCAAAAAACACTCCAGATAAAACTTTTGATTCTTGGAAAAATATAGCAAATGCCGAATTTATTGAGAAGAAAAAAAATCAAGGAGAATGGATTATTTATAATAATTTACCACTGGAATGGGAAATGAATTTCATTGCCGATAAAATTAAGATAAGCCCTGAACTTGCCTTGTCTACCTCAAAACATATTGGCGTATTTCCAGAGCAAGTTTTAAATTGGAATTTCATTGAAAAAATTGCACCAAAATTCCATCAAATGAATTTCTTAAATTTATTTGCATATACTGGTTTATCAAGTATTGCAGCCGCTCCATTTTCAAGTTTAGTTACTCATATAGATTCTATGAAAAAAATCGTTGAAATAGCTAAGCAAAATTGTAAAAACTCAGGCTTTGACAACGTAAGATGTATTACTGAAGATGCAAGTAAATTTATTGAACGAGAAAAAAAACGAGAAAAAAAATATGATGGAATTATTCTAGACCCTCCAAGTATTGGAATGGGCGCAAATCGTGAAAAATGGATTTTTGAAGATATGATTGACGATTTACTATCAAACATAAAACTTATCTTAAACCACAAATCGTTTATTATAATGAATTTATACGCACATACAATAAACGACAAATTTGCACACCGACTTGTACTTTCTCATTTCAAAGATTATAATATTGATTTTTGCGACAAAGTCTTTGGTGTAACACAAACTGGAAACTCCATTGACCATGGATATTTTATTAGACTTACTAGATTTTAATCTATATTAAAAAGTAAGCAAGCGTACAAAGAACTATTGTTGAAATCATTAAAATCCAAAAAAGTCTTTTAATCTTTTCTGGTTTGTCAAATTTCAGAAACTTATAAAAAAGGAATATCATAATAATCTCGGCAATTATTGGAGATAAAAGGTATACGTATTTAAAGAGATATAGCCTAAAATGCGTAAATGCAACAACTGTAAATAGTACAGCAGCAATTTGCAGGAAAAGCAACAAAGAACATAAAAATTGATATATAGAAAACGATGCTATCTTACTAAATGGTTTAATATTTAATAATCTTAACACAATCAAAAACAAGATTGTTCCTGCTAATAATATCCCTAAACAATACAATAATTTAGGAACAAGAAATATGCTTATTATACCTTTCATCTGTTATTTTTTTAATTATTTCATATCCTCCTCAATCCATTTTGAACGGTCAGGTTCAGCTGGTGCTATTGGTTCTTTGTGTGGATTCTCTTCCAACTGTTTCAGTAGTACTTCTACGGCTTTTTCAATAGCAGGATCTTTTCCTGTTGCAATAAGATGTGGAGCATCGACTACTTCGATATCTGGACTTACCCCTACTCCTTCAATAATCCATTCACCTTCTTTGTTGTAAATTCCAAAACGAGGAACAGCAAGGTTTCCGCCATCAACAAAAACAGCATTTCCACTAATTCCAACTAGCCCGCCCCAAGTGCGCGTTCCTATAAGCGTTCCTATATTATTCTTCTTAAAGAAATAAGGAAATGCATCGCCACCCGACGAAGAATAATGATTGATTAACATCGCTTTAGGTCCGTTATGTGCAACATTTGGTGTTTTCATAGGCTCTAGCCCATTCAGATGCCACCATGCCATTGTTTTACGGCTTACAAGTTCGATCATTCTATCAGGAATAAACCCCCCGCCATTATAACGATCATCAATAATTAATGCCTCTTTGTGATTATATGCATACATTCCACGGTGCAACTCTCTGTTACCTTCAATAGCAGTATTTGGTACGTGCATGTAACCAATGCGACCACCTGAAAGTTTATCGACCAATGCTCTTTTATAGTTTACCCAATCAAGATACATTAGTTCATGCTCGTTAGCAATAGTTTTAATAGTATATGTACGACTATTGTCTAACGAAGGCTTGTCGTTTACAGTAATGCTTACTGTTTTATTTGCTTTGTTTTCAAGTAGAGCATAAGGGTTCATCGAGGTAGTAAGTTCTTCCCCATTTATGGCAAGTAAGAAATCTCCTTCGTTAATATCAATACCTTGCTCTGTAAGCGGTGAGCGACGTTCAGGATTCCAATTTTCGCCTTGAAAAATTTTAGCAATCTTATATTTCCCTGATTTATCGGCTACAAGTTTTGCTCCTAACAATCCTGTTTCTATACGTTCAACCTCATCCAAATCGCCATAATTTACATAGGCATGACCAGCATTAGTTTCAGATATCATTTCTCCGATGATATAATCTAAATCGAAACGGCAGTTAATATAAGGCACTAAGGCACTATATTTCACTTTAAAAGCATCCCAATCAACATTATGAATATTAGCTACATAGAAATAGTCTCTATAAATTCGCCACGAGTCGTTGAAAATTTGCATCCATTCTTTGCGAGGCTCAATACGCATTTCTAAGTCATCTAAATTGAGTGCGCCAGTACCACTAGCTTGTTCTGGAGCAACTGCCGCAACACCATACGCATCGCCGCTAGAATATACGAATTTTGTACCATCAAAACTTACTGCTGCACTATGCACACCTGCCATAACAATTTCCTTTTTTTCTCCATTTAGCATAAAACGCGACAAGCCTTGACTGTCAGAGAAAAAGATTCCATTTTCGATTGCCACTAAATTACCATAGTAACCAGCAGGTAATGGAAAAGCCATAATACGCTGATTTGCATTTTCAAAATCAATTTCTAGCACCATTTCACCATCTTCTTTTTCGGAGGTTGCACCTTCTACTTTTTCTTCAGGTTCACTGTCAAAATCGAACAATCTAGGACTATCTTCTTGTAATGCCATAGCATAAATTCTAGTGGCATTATTATACAAGTAGTTAAATTCAAAAGAAGAGAAAGCTAAATTAAAATCGCGATTTGAAAGGAAATATAAATATTGACCACATTTCGAGAATGCAGGATTATAATCGCTGAAAGAATCGTCGGTTAACTGAGTTTTAGTTTTCTTTTCAATATTGTAGAGCCATATTGCCGATAGTCCACTAGCACTTTGCTTTGAGTAAGCAATCCAACGAGAGTCGGGCGAGAATGTATAATCTCGAATTTCCTCTACTGTTGGTAAATCAATTTCAAGTGGTTTAGACAAAGGTTTAGTAACATCTACTAATTGCAGTTTCATACTACGATCGAAGAATACCAAATATCGGCTGTTTGGCGACCATTCTGCTTGATATGCCCAGCCACGCATTCCTTTTGTAATTTGGCGAGGCTTTGCATTCTCTTTATTTTCTAAAAGATATACCTCATACTCGCCTGTTTCGTCAGAAAAATAGGCAATATTTTTCCCATCTGGCGACCAAGTTGGGTAGGTGGCACGTACACCTTGTTGATGCGTCAAATTAGTGATATTTCCACGTTTTGCAGAAACAGAGAATATATCGCCACGCGCATCGAAAAGCACTTTTTCTCCTGACGGCGAAATTGCCATGCTGTGAATATCTTCTGTTACATTTTTAATGTATGGAAGAGTATGCGGATTATCGTATTTAATGTTTATAGTTATCTTTTTGCTAACTCCTGTTTCTGCATTCAATATATGAAGCGCTCCACCGTGCTCGTAAGCAATTTGTCCGTTCGACCCACTTGGCCACATCACATCAAAATTGGTATGCTGGGTTAATTGTTTTACTTCTTTTGTTGCAACATCATAGCTGTACATATTAAGCCATAGATCGCGGTCTGAGGCAAAATAAATTTTATTACCAAACCAAACTGGTATTTGATCGGTTCCTTTAAAATCTGTTATTTGTTCCGAAGTATTTTTCTTTAAATCGTAGATCCAAAGGTCAGAAGCGCGTCCGCCTTTATAGCGTTTCCACGAGCGGAATTCTCTATCAACATAAGCAAATGCCAGTTTTTGATTATCGGGTGAAAGTGCTGCAAATCCACCATGAGGGATTGGCATTTCTTCTTCTAAGCCTCCGTCAATGTTTACCGTAAAATATCGTCCCATTCTGCTACCATATTCTGTGCGATTACTTTTAAAAAATACTTTCTTACTATCAGAAGTCCACCCCATTACAATATTATCGAAACCGCCACGAGGAGGAAGATTTGCTTCCGAATTGTACCACGTCAACTGTTTAGGTGTTCCTCCAGTTGCTGGCATTACAAATATTTGGCGCGAGCCACTATATTCTGCCGAAAAAGCTATCCATTGCCCATCGGGAGAAATTTTTGGAAAAAGTTCAATTCCTTCGTGAGAAGTAAGTTGACGTGCATCACCCCCAGCAGTAGAAACTGTCCAAATATCGCCTGCATATACAAACACCACCTGAGAACCATTAACATCTGGAAAACGCATCATTTTAGCATCTTCATAAGCCCACAAACTAGTAGTAATCAAAGAAATAATTACTATGAAAAATAACTTAAAAACTTTCATCATTTATTTTTTACTTTAAACTTATGTGCAAAGGTAATTTTTTTCAATCAAAATATATGTTCATTGTGGGAAAGAGAGAAAATAATTTTAGGAGTTAGGTAATTAATTTCTACATAATAAACAATAATACTAATTTCTTCTAAGCAAACGCAAAAAATTGATTTAAATATCTGAAAAATAACACACCTCCAAAATCTCTCAAATTCAGAAGAAGTAACCTCAACAATATATACCACTAACTACAAGCAATATACAAAATACACAAATAGCCTTATTAAAAATAATTAACAAATCTTTTAATAAGAAAATCTTTATTAAAGAAAATAGCGTTTTTCTTTAATAAGGATTTTTGGTTTAAAATTTTAAGTCTTCCATAATTCTTATTTTCCAATAATTTTGGGAATTTGGAACTAGTCTGCTAATTAATGTAAATAAATAAAAATCTTACCCAAGAGGGTCTACATTAACTTCAAAAACGATTGACGAGAAGTTTTTATTCGTTTTTATGCTTGATAAATTTGCTTGTAAAAAATCCTTTAATTTACTACTAGATATTTGTTTCTCATATCTAATTAAGATAGTTTTAATGTAAAAATTACTAATCTTTCCGATGATATTGTCTTGTGGTCCGACAAGTCTTTTCCCTAGTTTTGATTTTAAATTTCTTGCTAATAATTCGGCACACTGAGCGGCTGTATCTTTATCGCGATGTTTGATTTTGATTTCAATAAAATTCGCTAGTGGTGGGTATTTAAAAAACTCTCGTTCTGCCACTTGCTCTTTAAAAAAAGTTTCATAATCATTTTTCAATACATATTGTAATATTTGATGATCAGGATTATATGATTGAATAATAACTTTACCTTGCGTACTCCGTCTACCTGCCCTACCGCTTACCTGTGTCAACAAGTGAAATGTTTTTTCAAATGCTCTAAAATCTGGAAACGACAACATATTATCGGCATTAAGAACGCCAACAAGACTAAGATTTTCAAAATCTAAGCCTTTTGTTATTATTTGTGTACCGACGAGAATATCAATCTTTTTCTGTGCAAACTCACTTATTATTTTTTCATACCTTAATTTTGATTTTGCGACATCATAATCTAGTCTTGCTACCACAGCAGACGGAAATAATTCCTTTACTTCATCTTCTATTTTTTCTGTCCCAAGCCCTTTTGTTATTACATCCAAACTGCGACACGAACTGCACACAGTAAACATTGGATACTTTTCTCCACAATAATGGCAAACTAAACTATTATCATATTTATGCAAAGTCAAACTTACATCGCAATTTTTGCATTTTGGCACCCAGCCACAAGTTTTACACTCTACAAATGGAGCATATCCTCTGCGATTTTGAAAAAGTATTATCTGCTCATTGCGCATAAGGCATTCTCGAATATTATTTATCAATTCTGGATGAAAATGCTTTTGCATTATCTTTCTTTTATATGCATCTTTTAAATCTACAATTTCCACTTTAGGAAGAGAAACATTACCATATCTTTCTGTTAATTCTACTAATGAATATTTTCCTTGTTCACAATTATGGTATGATTCGACAGACGGAGTAGCAGAACCAAGAATAATATTCGCATTCTGTTTTTTTGCCATAAACACTGCCACATCACGAGCATTGTATCTCGGATCTGGGTCTTGCTGCTTATAGGATGTGTCATGTTCTTCATCAACTATTATCAAGCCTAAATTACTAAAAGGCAAAAATATTGCAGAACGAGCTCCTAATATGATATTTTTCTTTTGCTTTAAAATTGCATCATACAAATTTGCACGATTCAATTGGGTGTATTTACTATGATAAACACCAATTTGGTCTCCAAAATGTTTTTTCAACCTATTTACAATTTGCGTTGTCAGGGCTATTTCGGGCAATAGATACAAAACTTGAGAGTTTGTTTTTAGTGCATCTTCAATAAGTTTTATATATATTTCTGTTTTTCCACTAGATGTTACGCCGTGTAATAATACTGTTTTATTTTTTTCAAATGCTAAATTTATTTGATCATAAGATTTTTGTTGTGCCAACGATAAGTCAATATTTATTTTCGAATCTTCTTTTTTATTAAAAACCGATTCTTCCTTTTTTACAATTTCTATAAATTCATTTTTCTGCAATGAAGCTAAACTACTTGATGTTGCTGAAATTGTTTTTAAAACGTATTGTTGTTCTACATATTCATTACCGTTTTCTAGTTCGGCTTGTAATAATTTTATTATTTCGTATTGTTTAGGGTAACGCTTTTTTATTTTATCTATTAAATTTTGTTTCTCTGAAGCTGCAATCAGATTTAATTTTACATATGAATATATTTTAGGTTTAAAAGCCTTATTTATTGACTGACCATCAAGAACCAAACCTTTGCTTACCAATTTTTGTAAAACTGGAATTGTATTTTCAATATTCGTTGCATTAAATATATCATTCAGATTTGCTTGTTTAGTTGTTTTTAAATAATTTATTATTGATTTTTCTTTTTCCGAATAATCATCGTAAAATTCACAATCTGGTTGATATGCAAAAATGGTTTCGCTCGATGGAATTAAAGTAGATGGCAAAGCAGCTTTTAATATTTCTCCATTCGTGCAACAGTAGTATTCTGCTATCCATTTCCACAATAAAAACTGATATTTATTTATTATTGGAATATCGTCAATTATATCTATTACGGGCTTGACTTCGAAGTTTGGAGTTTCATAAACTAAATCGGTAATTATTCCTGTGTATAGTTTTCTTTTCCCAAAGTTGACCAATACCCTACAACCTACTTTTGCACGCCTCTCCAACTCACTAGGGATTGCATAGGTAAAACTCCCTGTAGCAAGAGGCAACTGTATTTGAGCAAAAAATGGGTTATTTGACATAAATAGAATTAAGTATTTAATACATCTACAATATCTAGGAGATTTTGGTCAATATTCTTATGATGTTTTATTGTTTTTCCAAATGGTACGTGCTCTATATTTTTATTGATCATTCCAATCATAATACTTCTTTGGTCGTCGATTAGAGCTTCTACGGCAGCAACTCCTAACCTACTTGCCAAGTATCTATCATAAGCCGATGGTCGGCCACCACGCTGAATATGCCCTAATACAGTAACTTTAATATCTAAAGTATTATCATATTTCATCATTTCTTTTCTTATTTGGAATGCGCCACCAGCATCATCACCCTCAGCAACAATAATAATGCTTGATGATTTATTTGCTGCTATATCGTTTACAAGATTATCATATAGATTTTTTATATCTGTTGCGACTTCTGGAACAAGAACTGCTTCTGCTCCACATGCAATTCCGCTTCGTAGTGCAATAAATCCTGCATCGCGTCCCATTACTTCCACAAAAAATATTCTACCATGCGAAGCCGCAGTATCTCTAATTTTATCTACAGCTTCAACTACCGTATTTAGTGCAGTATCGTATCCGATAGTCATATCAGTACCATACAAATCGTTGTCAATTGTTCCAGGCACTCCGATTATTGGAAAATTATATTCCTCGGTTAGTGCGCGTGCACCTCTAAATGTTCCATCTCCTCCAATGACTACTAGAGCATCAATTTTGTTATTTATCAAATTTTCGTACGCTTGTTGTCGACCTTCTTTTGTTCTAAATTTTTCGGAACGTGCAGTTTTTAATATTGTCCCGCCACGCTGAATTATACTTGCAACATCCCTTGACTTTAATTCTTGAAATTCTGCATTTATTAATCCTTCGTATCCTTTATAAACTCCATATACTTCAATATTTTCTGCTATTGCTTTTCTTACAACTGCTCTTATTGCTGCATTCATACCTGGAGCATCACCTCCCGATGTTAAGACTGCTATTTTTTTAATTTGTGCCATGTTTTTTAATTATCATATTTACTTTATTCGTCAAATAATTATTTATGACGCAATAAATTATTTTCTCAAATTGCTATAAACTTGCAAAAGGAATACACAAAAATACTTTTCATATCCATAATATAAAAACAAAAAAGGAAAGATTTTATCTTTCCTTTTCTGTTTAATATATTTTAGAATAAACTATTTGATTACTAGTCTTTCTACATGTGTAGTTTTTTCTCCAATTATTCTCAAATAGTAAATACCTGGTTCAACATTAAGATTTATTTCTTCTTGGTAACCGCTGATTGCATTTACTGTTTTCTCAATAACTAAAGATGATTTTGAATCGAATAATTGATATGTAACTTCTTCGTTTACATTTTCAAAGTTCACACTAAATCTACCATTATTTGGGTTTGGATAAACCGAAATTGATGATAATTCGTTTAGTTCGATATTTGTATAAACACTTACTACCACTATCCAGTTTGCAGTTGTTACACCATCTTCTGCTGTTACAACGTAAACTACAGGTTCAGAGAAATCGTTAGCTGTTACACCTGATTCTTGTTCTGTACCTAATACTTCTGCCATTGCTCCTTCCGATAATGTAAATTCTGCCATTAGATTTGTTAAGTCTGTACCTTCTACTACTTCTAATGTTACTGTTCTAGCGTCAACATCTATGGTTGCTGGTGCATTATCTAATACTCCAAAACCGTATGTTAAGATGTCTGTTTCTGTGTTTAATGGTTCTGTTACTACAGTTACTGTTACTGTCCAGTTTGCTGTTGTAACACCATCTTCTGCTGTTACTGTATAAACTACTGGATTTGTGAAATCATTAACTGTTTGACCAGATATTTGTGCTACACCGCCTACAGTTGCTGTTGCATCTGCCGATAACGTAAAGTCTGCCATTAGGCTTGTTACATCTGTTCCTAACACAAGTTCAACATTTACTGTTTTGTTTGCTGCATTTATTACTGCTGGTGCATTATTTAATGCTCCAAAACCGTATGTTAAAATATCTGTTTCATCATTTAGTACTTCTGCTGCAACACTTACAGTTACTGTCCAATCCGCTGTTGTAACACCATCTTCTGCTGTTACTGTATAAACTACTGGATTTGTGAAATCATTAGCTGTTTGACCAGATATTTGTGCTACCCCGCCTACAGTTGCTGTTGCATCTGCCGATAACATAAAGTCAGCAACTAAATTTGTAACATCTGTTCCAAATACAACTTCAATCTCTACTGTTTTAGCAGTACCGTCAATTTCTGCTGGTGCATTATCTGATGCTCCAAAGCTATAATCTAAGATATTTGTTGCTGTACTTAAAGCTTCGATTGTTGCTGTTACTGTCCAATCTGCTGTAGTAACACCGTCTTCTGCTGTTACTGTATAAACTACTGAAGATGTGAAATCATTAGCTGTTATGCCAGATTCTTGTGTTGCTCCAGTAATTGCTGCTGTTGCACCTTCTGACAATGTAAATTCTGCTACTAGATTTGTTAAATTTGTTCCGTTTACTACTTCAACATTTACAGTTTTTGCAGTTGCATCTATTACCGCTGGAATGTTATCTGATGCGCCAAATGTATAAGTTAAAA
>CAYJBL010000025.1:1847-15257 GCA_964368115.1 uncultured Bacteroidales bacterium | reverse complement strand
AAATGTTCCTTTTTCTTTTTTTTAGCCATAATATTTAATATTTACCTCAATTCATAATTAACACTACGCCCACCTTCATTAGCCTTGCGGAGGATATCCAAATCTATCAAAGCCATCAAATAGGCGATTGATAATTTTCTCTGAGTCGTATTTGAACTCTGTCCAATTATGTTTTTCATGTATATACATGCAGTTTATTTTCCCTCAAAATTAAAACAAAAACTTCACCATAGCAAATATTCGTTGCATGATTTGCGACGAATAAATACCTTAATCGTCGCAACTAAATACAAAACTTCGTAGCAACGTGTAAAGTTGGATAGTTTAAATCTAAGAACTTAAGGCTACTGTGATATGATAAAAGCTTTTTAGAATATCTTTCTCGTCGGGCATATGCTCGAAAACCAACCCAGATAATTCATTGAGGTATATAGGTGCTAGTTCACTCCATACTCGCTGAGTATCGTTAAACAGTGGAATATCTTTGATAGCTACATCTTGCCAGCCTTTCGGATCTACGAACATCTCCTTGTCGTGAGCTAAGATAGCCTCGAACTCTTCCTTAAACTTTGGAGAGTTGACATACTCTTGGCACTCACTATCTTGCAATAGATAATGAAAGTCATAGAAGTGGCGGATTTTTGAGGCTATACCTTCAATTCCTTGTTGAGAGAATCTAACAAGCGATACCAGTTTTTCGATAAGGGTTTGGCGTTTATCTAAGACATTTGCACTAAATGGTGTAAGTCCATATTGCAGTATGGCATCTGCTTGCCCTGATTCTCTTAAAAATTTAGCAATAAAGCTCTCTATCTCTAATTGAATAAACGGATATGGATTGACAAACGAATTTATCTCAACAACGATACTGCTTTGTGCGGCACTATTTTTACTGATTAGTGAATTATAACCATATACCGACTTTCTGAATCGAGAACCTTTGCTTGTAACACCATCTTTTAGAATCTCTGTAAAGCCTTTTGTAATATCTTTTTCGATACTACGAATGATAGTCTTTATGTTATTTCCGCTTTGTTGCTCCGTGTGGCATAAAGCTAAGTCCACATCTTCCGAAAATCGAGAAATTAAACCGTAAGCCTTTGATAGTGACGTGCCACCTTTGAATACAGTTAAATCCGCATATTTATTTAACGAGAGCTGCTGGAGTATTATGGTTATCCAATAGTCCTTCTCGATAAATTCGGCTCTAATATTATATTTCTGCGATGCCAGCGTAATTAGTTGCAACAATGCCTTTGGGTCACTATGTAGTGTCATAATATATTCCATCTATTTTTTGTAGGCAAAACCTTTTCAGATACGCCTAGTTTATACTTTGTTATTGGATTTAGTTTCTCTTTAAGCTTTTCAGCATACTTTGAATAGCCTATATTTTCCATCAGTGCGCCAAGAATTGCCCTTGTCGCTGGAGGGTATTTTTTGACAAGTCGAATAATACTCTGCTTATCATCGTTTGAAAGTTCAGCTAGTATGCCACACAAGATTGGTACAGCTTCATCAACAAGCGTGCCAGGTATCTTTCTTATCCATTTAATCGCATCTAACACCTTCAACAACGGAATATTCTCTTTTGTAATAGTGTTATTTTGGAGTATAAATCGTATCTTAAAAATACCTCTCTGAGTGGAATTTTTGAATTTTCTTGTCGCAATATGAATTGTATTTGGAACCTGAGTTGTTAGGTGCAACTCATTAAGAGCCCTATAACCCGATACATAACCAATCGGTTTTCCATCTTGCTCTAATAAATCTTTCACAACTTGATATTCCGACGCAGGAACTTGCCCAAACCTAGATTGTTCTGGTTTGTAGTACTTGCCTTTTGAGAGCTTTACCAAACATCCAGACTTCGTCAATCGATTTAGATGCTTGATTGCAGCCTCTTTTTGATTCACTTCTATATTAAAATCACTATAGGTGAATACATAGCCAAAAGGAAGTCTATCAATTGTATCTTCTATTATTTCAGAAACTTTCATAGTAAATGTTTTTCACAAAGATAGTATATTTGTCCAGTTTTTCCAAAATAAAACTGGACAAATAAAAAAGCTATATAAAATATCAAGTACCTATTCTCAATAATTTACCATAGATATTTATTCCGTTCTATCTGCACAAGCCCATTATATATCTACTAAATTTGCTGTATTTCTTTAACAAGTTTGTTTTCACAGTCTTTCATTTCAGTACAAAAAGAATAAAAATCGTTGCTATTACTAATGTCCAAGTAAAACTGATATACATTGCCGCCATACCCTTTTAGTGTTCTATACTCATGCTCAAGCTTTGCATCAATATGCTGCTTAGGATAAATCAAACCGCCTTTGTCTGCTTCTAAACAGTGCATGTACGAAATTATTTGAAACAAATCATCTCTGACTATTTTATCTTTTTTCCATTTATATTTTGCATCCAATACAAAGTTTAGTTCTTTATGGTAAAAATCAGGATAAATCTCTTCCTTATCGTCTTCAAATAAATACTCTTTTAGTTTTCGTTCTTTATTATCGTAATGGGTAAATCCAATCTTTTCTATTACCGTTTTAAGATACTTTTCCCACAACCATGCGCCATCGAATATTAAACCATAAACTTTTTCATTACTATCTCCTCCCAAACTTATTTTTTCGCGACGAAGTATTTTAGTACAAAGCTGTTGCAAAAATGCATATTCAGTAAAGTACGGATGACGTTCAGGCTTTACATTACTAGCCAAAATTCGCTCTCTGCTGTTTCGATTATAGGAAGGTGTAGCAGCAATAATTTGCGAAACGGCTTGCTGTGTTTCGCTATCGCAACGTAAAATATTTTTTCCGCCAAGCGGATGCGTATTAATATATTCAATCGTATGCCTAATAAGTTGCGTAAGGTTATTATCGTAGCTATATTCTCGTGTAGAATAGGCAATTTTTCCATTAAAAGGCATGTTGTGCCTAATATGTCGCGAAACATCAATCGTTCCCCTAACTTTGCTATCGTTATAATGCTGGCGTTGATATTTCTTGAAAATACCTTGGCGCACTGCTCGTTTTAAATAGTAGGGAAACAGGTAAATAAGAAAATCCCATATTGATTGATTTTCTTTTGAGAGCTGCAAATCGAACAAATTTATAGCAAAAACTTTTTGCAACATATAGTGTAAAAAGCAGTTGCTTTCGCCTTTGTCAAATCTTGAGGTTATCGATATTTCAACATTTCCATAGCCAACAAAACCAAGATAGTTTGAGGTTATTATTTTATTGTTCTGAATAGAAAAAATAGTATCGCCGCATTTAATGTCTTTATGCGACGCATTTAGGCAATGAGGAAAAATTAAAAGATTTTCCTTTTGCTTATCAGCAAATTCGTTAATTGTAGTTTCTGCAAGAAAACGCAAACTCGTCAATGCTTCGGAATTTGAATTGCTATCAATTCCAAAATCAGTCAACTGCGAGCCTTGATAATCATTGTCGGTTAGTTTAATCTTCAGCCTCTTCATCTTCGACTTGAACATTATTATAGGCTTTATTTATAGTTTCGAGAAGAGCGCCAGCATCAGGCATTCCGCGCAAATATTCTTTTATAAGAGGTTCAAGATGATAATTCCAAAGACTTTCCCATTTAGATTCCTCATCTGCTACATAGTTTTTAAGATTACGAAAATATGCTGGTCCAATATGATATGCCTTGCCAAGCCCTTCTATTTTTTCTATTTCATGATTAATTGCACGCATTTTCTCAATAGCCTCTTCCGCCCAATCAAAATCATATAACATCTCAACACGACTATCAGCATCAACCTCAACCCAAGTAAAACGCCGACGCATAGCAAAATCCATACATTCTACACTGCGGTCTATATCGTTCATTGTGCCAATTATATACACATTTTCGGGAACATAAAACCAACCTGCACCTAACTCGGAATCAAAAACTGTTTCTGTTTCGTAAGAATGCAGATTTGAATATTGAGTTTTTACTTTTCCTTCTTTACCTCTGTAACTTGGCTCTATTGAGTAAAATAATTCTCCAAATATTTTAGAAATTTCGCCTCGATTTATTTCGTCAATGATGAAAACAAAGTTTTCATTTGGTTTTTTTACTGCTAGTATGCAAAACTCTTTGAAAATACCATTTATTAAAGCAAAAGGACTTTCACTATTATCTGTTTCTACAGGTCTTAATCCTTCAACAAAATCAGTATAATCAAGAGATGGGTGAAACTGGATGAATTCAATATTGTCTTTGAAATGATAGTCATAAATACTCTTTCCAAATTTTGCAATATATTTATCTTTTAATTCTAATTGCTCATCATTTGCATTTTTCCATAATTTATTGTTATAGCCGTAGATAAGGTCTTTAAATTTAATGTGGAGACCATTAGATTGATAGTTTTTTTTGTTAAAATTATTATCATCATCAAAAACTTCATAAGCATAAATAGTATCTTCAAGTTTAGTATCTTTAATAAAACGTATTTTTAATTCATCGATTTTTAATTCCGGTCGAAAATCAAGTATAAAAGATATTTCTTCTGTAGAAAGTTTATTAATCTCATTGTAATTGCTGGATGCTCTAATTATTTTTTTTGCAATTTTTTTTGCTAGATAACTTTTGCCTGTCCCTGGTGCTCCAGAGAGAACAATATTTTTATTGGATATTAAAAGTTTGGCATACTTATCTATATGAGCTTCATTTTCTTTGAATAAATTCTTAACATTGTTAATGACTTTAGAATCTGCCTTGTTATCTGGAAGTAATTTATATATCGTATGCGGCTTAATTAAGTTTCCATGAGTGCATTCAGGAGAAAACTCAAGATCAATGCCTTGTGTATTAATGAAATTTTTTATTGATCTATGCTGTGGGACGCGCCCGAATTTTTCATCTACGTATGGTAAAGATGAACTACTAATTTCTCCAATAAACTGTAAATTTGATCCCTTTGCTGCAATGACTATGTCGCCAATATTCATTTCTGCAAATACTTTTCCGTAATTCTTATCTGGATCCCAACCCATAAATATAACATGCTTATCCAACATAATTTTTTCAAAATGTGTTTGTTGAGCATCATTTTTATTCCAAACTATAGGATCTAAAACATAGTAATTCTTTCTTTTCATTTCAGTAATATTTAACTCCTCCATTGCTTGCACTAATTCTGAACGCAGCTGCCACTCAAATAAGCTGTCTGCAACATATTTTCCTTTCATAGGAATTGCCCAAAATGCCTCTTGCCCCTTTGTTCCTATGACACTAAAACGATTTGTAAGTTTCTGCGCTAATTTTCCAAAGTTTTTTATAGCAACGCTGTAAGTTTGAGTATACTCTCCATATTTTATACTTAGATTTTTACACGTTGATTTATGGTGTAGTTCTGAGTAAAACAATTTTAAGTATTCAATTGTATTATTAGAAATAATATTTTTGTCTTGTAATATTTTTTTCCACTCTTCTACTGTAATATCTATATCACAATCATATATACCATCTATTTTATAAACTTTCTTAATTACCTTATTCTCCATATTTTTAATAATCTATATTTTTTCATTTATACTGTAGAGTTCAAAAATAATAAAATTCCAATTCTTTCCAATATTACAAACATTGGAAAGAACTAGAAAGTCTAAACGTTAGATTTTATAATATTTTGTGCTCTCTCAAAAATTCGTTTCCTTAAATGCAAGGGCTCAATAATTTCTACGGTATCGGCAAATTCAAGCAAAGCTGTCTCCAGTTCGTAATTATAAGCTATTTTAAGTTCAATAAATACGTGTGTTTCTTTTTTTGAACCAATTACAAAAAATTATACTTTTGCAAAGTAGATAACCACACCCTACAAGGTGAAAATAAAACTTATAATATGGACATAAAAAAACTATTTATCGCACTAATTGTACTTGCTTTTTCTATTAACATAAATAGCAACAAAGCGTATGCACAACACCCATCTGATGTTAGATTTACTATGGGTACATATTCTTTTGGGTCTAATATTTATCCAACAATTGCCCTTTGGAATGCAAATAACCCATGGAGTAATGATATATTTTTTTATTTCAATCTTGTCCCACCCAAGGATGGTTCTATTATTCGCATAAAAATCGAAGAAAGTCCACTAAACTACGAGACCATTATACAGGAAATTGCTCCACGTGCTAACCATTGGTTTCCGATTGATCCGTTAATAAAATGGAAACTTGATAAATTTCCAGAAATTACCCAAGCAATAAATTTTACAATGACAGCCATCCTTGAGATTGATGGAAAAGAAATTGATCGTATCAACAAAAGTGTTCAGTGCCGCCCAATTAATGAAATTGTATATGGTTATTATAATTCTAAAAATGAATGGATTGACACACGCAGTTTGTATGCCTCGTTTGTAAATGAAAACTACGAAGCAATAGATCCAATATTAAAAGAAATTCTTGCTGTAGACCCTAATAGACAATTTGTTGGATATCTTAAAACCGAACAAGACGTTTATAATCAAATATTTTGGATTTGGGAATATTTCGCAAAACAAGGTACAAGATATAGTAATATTGGAAAGACGTCGAACGAAGCGAAAGGAATAGGCGTGCAACATGTGCGTTTTATCGATCAAGTGCTTAATAATACACAGGCAAACTGTGTAGATGGCAGCGCAATGTTAGCATCGTTCTTCCGCAAGATTGGACTAGATGCGCACCTTGCATTTATTCCTGCCCACTGCATGGTAGCTGTTTCGATACCTAAACCAGACGGCTCAAAAACACTTATGTATATCGAAACAACTATGATGGGATATAATACCGACCCTTATACATCGTACAATGCAGCAACTCAAAGTGCTTACAATACAATTATCAATACTCCTGCATCAGATTTAAAAGTTGTTGATATTTCTGAAGCACGCGCAATGGGTATTATGCCTATCGCTCGCTACTTATCCAAATAATTGAAAATTAAGTTTTAGATATAAAAAAAGCTCGACTAAAAATAGTCGAGCTTTTTTGTCGGGGTGGAGAGATTCGAACTCCCGACCCCCTGCTCCCAAAAAGAACCTTCCCTTTCGGGACTGCAAAGATAATGCTATTTTTTATATACAAAACATATTTTGTATATTTTTTTGAAATAAATTATCATATATTTGCCGCGATATATATGATTAAATATAAACTAATATTACTAGTGCTCGGAAAACTCCTACTCATTGAGAGTGTTTTCATTGGCGTTACAGCGATTGTTTCTGCAGTATATGGAGAAAACGATCTCAAATCGCTGCTTATTAGTTTTTTTATATGCCTAGTTGCAGGTAAAGCTCTAGTTGCTACTTGTTCAAAAGTTGAAAAGAAAATAGAAAAACGCGAAGCATACCTCATCGTATCTTTAGGATGGATTATATTATCTATTTTTGGAGCCTTACCTTTTTACATTAGCGGCTATATTCCAAACTACACAGATGCATTTTTTGAAACAATTTCTGGTTTCACAACAACAGGAGCTTCCATATTAAATAATATCGAAGAACTTCCGCACGGACTTCTGCTGTGGCGAAGTCTTACCCAATGGATGGGCGGTATGGGTATTATTGTTTTATCTATAGCCATTCTTCCCTTTATCAAAGGTGGTGGTGTACAGCTATTTAATGCCGAGGTTCCAGGTATTTCGACAGACAAACTTCATCCTCGTATACAAGGAACAGCAAAAAAACTTTGGATACTATATGTCGCATTTACGCTTGTCGAAACAATATTGCTATTTTTCGGAGGCATGAGTTTCTTTGATGCTATAAACCATTCGTTTACAACTATGGCAACAGGTGGATACTCTACCAAACAAGCAAGTATTGCCGCTTACGACTCTGCATACATCCAATATGTCATTATTATCTTTATGATTATTGCAGGAACAAACTTTTCAATAAGCTATTTTGCTCTTACTGGCAAATTTAAAAAGGTACTAAAAAACACAGAAGTAAAGTTTTATTTTCTAGTTATAATAATCACAAGCTTAATTATTGCCTCAGGTTTATGGTTTTTTATGGGACTAGGGCTTGAAAAATCTTTTAGAGATGCTCTCTTTCAAGTTGTGTCAATAATTACAACTACAGGCTTTGCAACCGCCGATTATTTAACATGGACCCCATCGTCGCTATGGATAATTATCCTACTTCTTATGTTTGTTGGCGGAACATCAGGTTCAACTGGAGGTGGTATCAAAGTTGTGAGAATACACATTCTCCTCAGAAATAGCTACATGGAGCTTAAAAGAATTATGCATCCACATGCAGTTTTACCTGTTAGATACAATAAAATATCGCTGCCCCAAACAGTAATAAATAATGTACTTGCTTTTGCTATTCTTTATATGATAATTATTGCTGTAGGAACTGCTATAATGTCTTTTACTGGCCTTGATTTAGAAACCGCATTTGGTTCGGTTGCTACCTGCCTAGGAAACATCGGACCAGGAATCGGAGATGTTGGCCCAGCATCGAATTTTGCCGAAATTAGTACTTTTGGAAAGTGGTTATTAAGTTTTATGATGTTACTAGGTAGACTAGAGTTATTTACTGTAATTATTCTATTCTCTAAATTTTTCTGGCGAAACTAAAACAAATCTTTTGCAATAAAGTAAATCCATACCCAAGGAATTGCAAATAAAAAGCTATCAAATCTATCTAAAAATCCTCCATGACCCGATAACATCGTTCCTGAGTCTTTTACGTTGTATGCACGCTTAAATAAAGATTCTATGAGGTCACCTAAATTACCAAAAACAACAACCAAAATAGAAATAATTACCCAATCTATTTGACCCAATATTGGAAATAAATAATTAATAAAGTAAGCCCCAACAACAGTAAAAACAGCTCCACCAATTGCTCCTTCCCAAGATTTCTTTGGTGATACTCTCTCAAAAAGTCTGTGTTTTCCTATTGTCATTCCCACACAATATGCCATACTATCGTTTGTCCAAATAAGAATAAATATCCCGATAATTATTTGAGGATAAAAGCCTACTAATTCGCTATTTTGCAAATAGAAAGAATCATTTGTCACTAATGATATCGATAATAAAATAGGTACTGTAATATATATTTGAGACACCACTGCAATTGCAATATTTTGCAACGGAGTTTCTTTATTTGCAAACAATTCATAAATGAATAATAATAAAATTGGTATCAACAAAAGTCCATAGATATGGAATGGCAATTGATATTTAATCCCGAGAAAAATAAATATAATCGAAGCCAAACAACAAATAGTAGTTAAAACATAACTTGTCTTAGTCTTCGTAAGCTTAACAAACTCATAAGTTAAAGCAAAGCCAATTAGTAACGAGAAAGTCAAAAAAGTCCATTCGTTAAATAATATGAGTAAACTTGTAATACCTACAAATAGTGCTCCTGTTATTGATCTTTTTGTAAAATTATTCAATTTCTATATTTTTTTCAAATTCCTCTGTTATTTGCTTAGCCTTCTCTAATTCGCAAGAATTTACGTAAACCTCTATATGCCCAAAATGATACGACGAATCTTGTTTATTGATAATAAAACTTTCTATATTTTCATTTTCCAGTATTTGCTTAAGCATTTCTGCTAAATGAGCTACACCAGTTGTATAGATTATTTTTAAATCTTCGTTGCCCATATTATTCTTGCTCTTCTTGATTTATTGTATTTTCGGTTTCTATCAAATTCTCTTCATTAGCTACTTCGGTTTCTATTTTCTCTCCTTTTCGTTTTCCAAAGATTCTTTCTAGATCGTCACTAAATATTACCTCTTTTTCTAGTAAAGTTTCTGCCAATTCTTTCAATCCATTACTATTATCTCGAAGCACTTGTTTTGCTCTTTCATATTGCATTTCAACAAGATTTTTAATCTCTGCATCAATTAGTTCCGATGTTTTTTCACTATATGGTTTAGAAAATCCAAAATCACTATTTCCAGATGAATCGTAGAATGATAAATTCCCAATTTCTTGACTCATTCCATAATAACCTACCATTGCAAAAGCCTGTTTTGTAACTCTTTCAAGATCATTTAATGCACCTGTAGAAACTTTACCAAAAGTCAACTCCTCGCTAGCACGCCCACCTAATATCGAACACATCTCGTCTAACATTTGTTCTTTTGTTGTAATTGATCGCTCTTCTGGCAAATACCAAGCTGCCCCTAATGCCCTTCCGCGAGGAATAATTGTAACTTTCAGAAGTGGGTTTGCATGTTCTAACATCCAACTTACTGTAGCATGTCCTGCTTCGTGATATGCAATAGTTTTTTTCTCGTCCTTAGAAATAATTTTGCTTTTTCTTTCTAAACCTCCAATTATTCTATCTACTGCATCAAGAAAATCTTGTTTGTCAATAGTTTTCTTATTATTTCTCGCTGCAATAAGTGCCGATTCATTACAAACATTTGCAATATCAGCACCACTAAAACCAGGTGTTTGTTTTGCTAGGAAGCTAACATCAACAGATGTATCCATTTTTAAATTTTTTGTATGCACTTTAAAAATTGCTTCTCTTTCTTTAATATCTGGTAACTCGATATGAATTTGTCTGTCAAATCTACCTGCACGTAACAATGCTCCGTCAAGAATATCTGCTCTGTTTGTTGCAGCTAAAATAATAATTCCTCCATTAGTATCAAAACCATCCATCTCTGTTAGCAACTGATTCAAAGTATTTTCTCTTTCGTCGTTCGAGCCAAAGTTTGGATTTTTTCCTCTTGCTCTACCAATAGCATCTATTTCGTCAATAAAAATAATACATGGAGACTTAGATTTAGCTTCTTTGAATAGATCGCGAACCCTTGAAGCTCCTACACCAACAAACATCTCTACAAAATCGCTACCACTAAGCGAGAAAAAAGGTACGTTTGCTTCTCCTGCTACAGCCTTTGCCAATAAAGTCTTTCCTGTGCCTGGAGGGCCAACTAATAACGCTCCTTTAGGAATTTTACCTCCTAATTGTGTATATTTTGTAGAATTTTTCAAGAAATCTACAATTTCCATAATTTCAACTTTTGCCTCATCAAGCCCCGCAACATCATTAAAATTAATTCTTATTCTTTTTTCTTTATCAAAAACCTGTGCTTTAGATTTTCCCATATTAAATATTTGGCTTCCTCCTCCTGCACCACCGCTCATTCGCTTGAAAATAAAGAACCAAAGTCCAAAAATTAATAATATTGGCATTATCCAACTTAATATTGTTCCAAGATAATTGTGTTCTGTTTTATACTGTGCGTATACTTTTTGACTTTCATTAAAATTCGCTTGCGCTGTCTCTAATTGCCTTTCAAATGACTCTACATCTCCTATTTCAAAATAATAATGAGGTTTGCTATTTCCAAAAAAGCCTAAAGCTCCGTTGTTTTTTGCATCGCTATATTTCTCATTTTCAAGCCTATCTGTTTTTACGTATATATCTGCTCTACTCTTGTTTACAATTACAATTTTTTCTACATCATGCGATGCTAGCATCTCTCTCTCAAAACGATCTCGAGTTATTTCAATTGAAGATCCCGAGAAGTCAAGAAAAGATGTCGCTATAAAAATACCAAATGCAATGATATATATCCAATACCTATTTTTATTTTGCGGAGGCATTGGTTTTTTATCTTTTGGTTTGTCGTTCAAATTATTTTGAAATCCTTTATTCTCTTCCATTTGTGGTGTTCCTATTTTTTTTATCCATCAAACTAATTTGATGCTATATTTATTGTGCAAATATTATTCAATTACTGTTCGTTCTCCATCAGCCCAAAGAGCTTCAAGTCTGTAGAAATCACGTGCTTCTGGCAAGAAAACATGAACTACAATATTAAAATAATCTAATAATATCCATTCACAATTCTCGTAACCTTCTTTTTTCCAAGCTTTTTCTTTTAACGTATCTTGAACAAATTTTTCTACATACGAAGCAATTGTGCTTGCCATAGTTTTTGAATTCGCCGTCACAATCACAAAATATTCTGCAACCGAACTGTCTACATTTTTTATATTAACAAGGTCTACCCCCTTTTTTTCTAGTATTGCTTCGTTTATTACTTTCAAAAGTACCGAAGTTTCTGCTACATTGCCATTTCTCGCCATACCTATATTCAAATTTTTGCAAACTTACACAAAGTTTTTTCATTACGCAATAAAAAACCCACCTTACGTAGGTGTAAGATGGGTATATATTTTATTTTTTTATTTAATGACTAGTATCCGCCGCTTTTTTCAAGCTTTTCCATTTCTTCATTAAAAATTTGCTCATACTTCATTTTATCATAGTCAACTCTTAGTTTTTGATCTTTTGTTAAACTATTATTGATTCCATTTAACATTGCTTCTTTATCTACTTCGATTGCTACATAAGTTGTATATTTTCCATTTGCTTCTTGAAAGTTTTTCTCACAAGTAACGCTAATATCAACTAAAGTTTGGTTTACAACTTCTCGTGTAAGGTTTTCAAATTTTTGTTCGAAATCTGAATTTGCTCCTACTTCTGTTTCATTTACATAACGATCTGTAACAGATTTAATTTGAGTGTTAATCAAACTCGCAACTCTTTGTTTTGCTGCCGATAATGCTTTTTCTCTTGATAAACTCATGTCTTGTGATGATGCGCTCGCATCTGCTCTAAAGTGAGTTTTTGTAGAACGTCCTTCATCTTTGCATGGAATAATAATCTCTTGAGCCCCTTTGTTAGCTTCAACAACATTTTCTTGTTTTTTACACGAGCTAAACGATACCGCAGTAGAAAATGCTGCTACGATAAAAATACATTTTGTTAGTGTTTTCATTGTTTTTCGATTTAAATGAATAAATTTTTTGCTAATATATTATTTTTATTTAAAACACAGCTTTATTCGAGAAAAAAAAGTTTTATTTTGCTGTAAATTTTTGAAGCGTAAATAATATGCCTAAACATACTAAAAGAAAAAATAATAAAGATCAAAATTCTAATTTTCAAACATATACAAAAAAAACTTTGACGACCAAAATTCTTGGAATTTTTCGGGCCAGTCCTCAAAAAGATTTTAACTATAAACAATTAGCCTCTTTGTTGAATATTACTGATTCGTCGCAACGAACATTAATAAATCAAGTATTAGCAGAATTAGATCAAATTGGCAGCATTAAAATGATATCGCGAGGAAAATATAAATTTAAATCGCAAACTAGCTATGTTACTGGTGAATTAATGATAAATCGTACAAGAAATGGTTTTGTTATTTCCAATGAAATTAGCGATGATGTATTTGTTTCGTTTAATAATTTTAACTCGGCAATGCACGGCGATACCGTAAAAATAAGGCTTTTTATGAGACGCTCTGCAAAACGTATAGAAGGTGAAGTTGTTGAAATTATTAATAGAGTTACAAGTCAGTATGTTGGAACAATAAAAAGAACTG
>CAYJBL010000025.1:0-1837 GCA_964368115.1 uncultured Bacteroidales bacterium | reverse complement strand
TACGATATTTTTATCCCCGAAAACAATATGCTAGATGCCAACGACGACGAGAAAGTAATTGTAAAAATTACAAACTGGCACAAAAAAAGCAATAATCCTACAGGAAAAGTTGTTGAAGTACTAGGAAAAATTGGGGAAAATGATGTAGAAATGCATGCAATTTTAGCCGAATTTGGACTGCCATCTAAATTTGACATAGAAATAGAAAATGCAGCAAACAAGATTAAAGATACAATTACCGATTACGATTATAAAACTCGTACCGACTTTAGAGAAATTACAACATTTACAATAGATCCAGAAGATGCAAAAGATTTTGACGACGCCCTATCTATTGAATATTTAGAAAACAATAATTATCGCATTGGTATTCATATAGCCGACGTTACCAACTATTTACATGAGGGAAGCATACTTGATAATGAGGCTTTTAATCGCGCTACTTCTGTATATTTAGTCGATAGAGTTGTGCCTATGCTACCCGAAAGATTATCAAATTTTCTATGCTCGCTTCGACCAAATGAAGAAAAGCTTTGCTTCTCGGTAATAGTAGAAATGAATGATAATGCCGATATTATTAATTACGAAATTTGTAAAACTATAATTAATTCAGATAAAAGATTTACTTACGATGAAGCTCAACAAGTAATTGAAAATGAAAGTGGAGAATTTTGTAACGAACTTTTAACATTGAATAAATTAGCAAAACTATTACGAAAAGAAAGATTTAGAAAAGGAGCTTTTAATTTCGAACACAAAGAAGTAAAATTTAAGTTAGATGAAAACGCTGCACCAATTGGGGTGTACTTCAAAGAATCAAAAGATTCTAATAATCTTATCGAAGAGTTTATGCTTCTTGCAAATAAAAAGGTTGCAGAGTTTATAGGTAAAGAAAAAAAACTATCAGAGTTTGTATATAGAATACACGACGAACCTAATCCTGAGAAACTAGGAAATTTTGCAGAGTTTATAAAAAAATTCGGGTATTCAATAAATTACTCTAGCAACATCAGTTTAGCAAAATCGATGGGAGAAGTAATTGAAAATATCTCTGGAAAACCAGAGCAAAATATCATTGAGAATCTCGCTGTCAAAGCTATGTCGAAGGCTATTTACACTACAAATAATATTGGGCACTATGGTCTTGCTTTTGATTATTACACTCATTTTACATCTCCTATTCGCCGTTACCCAGATGTTCTAGTACACAGATTGTTATTTAGTTATCTGAAAAAACAAAAAACTCAAATAAACGATCTTGAGGCAATGTGTAAACACTGTTCAATTCAAGAACAGCAGGCGGCAATGGCAGAACGAAGTTCTATAAAATACAAACAAGTTGAGTTCTTACAAGATAAAGTAGGCCTAGAATTTGAAGGAGTGATTAATGGGGTTACAGAATGGGGCTTATTTGTTGAACTAAAAGAAAATATGTGCGAGGGTTTGGTGCATATTAGCACACTAAAAGATGATTATTATATATACGATAATGAAGAACATCGTATTTTTGGAAAAAGTAGTGGTTTAGCTTACACACTCGGAGATTCTGTAAATGTGATAATTAAAAATGTTAATTTACAAAAAAAACAAATCGATTTTGAACTTATATAAAAAAAGAACAGATGAAAATAATAAGTTATAATTTAAACGGCATAAGATCAGCAATAAGTAAAGGTTTTTTTGATTGGCTAAAAGCCGAAAATCCAGATATTTTATGCGTGCAAGAGACAAAAGCACAGCCAGATCAAATAGATATTTTATCATTTAAAGAATTAGGATACAACTCGTACATACATTCTGCTGAAAAAAAAGGATACAGCGGTGTTGCAATATTTTC
>CAYJBL010000024.1:10680-15365 GCA_964368115.1 uncultured Bacteroidales bacterium | reverse complement strand
GCAGACGAATATACATTATCGTTTGATATTAACTATACAGATGGTACAAATCCAGAAGATTTAGTAGTTACTTATGATGCAGAAATTGGAACACTTCCAGTAGTTACTCGTGATGGTTATACATTTGCAGGTTGGTTTATCGGAGAAACAGAAATTACAGAAACTACAGTTTGGAATTTCACAGAAGACCAAACAGCAGTTGCAGAGTGGGAGATTATAGTTGGAATAGAAGATGAAAATACGGCTAGAATAAATATTTATCCAAACCCAGCAACAGATATTATTCGCTTAGAGGGTGTAAGTGTACAAGAAATACAAGTTCTTGATCTTACAGGTCGTGTGTTACAACAAGTGAAGAATACACAAGAACTAAATGTTTCTGATCTAAGAGCAGGGACTTATTTTATCAATATTGTAGATTTAGAAAATCGCACGCACATATCTAAATTTATTAAGAAGTAATTAATTTAAGTTTTTTATGTTTTTTTATTTTCGGAGTGGAGCGAATAAGTTTCACTCCGTTTTTTTTACCTTAATGTTACGCGTAGGACGTGCCTCCAGAGATTGCCGCGTCGCTGCGCTCCTCGCAATGACGGCACGTTTGAGAGAACCGTCATCGCGAACGGAGTGTGGCGATCTGTTCTTTTTCGCTTAATCGCTGCACTTAGCAAATTTTTTAACGCCAATCCGCTGATGCGGCTAAAGCGGTGAATGCTTTGCATTCAGATTGATTATTTTATATTGTGCATACTTTGGAGATTGCCGCGTCGCAATGACGGCACACGAGAGAATCCTAATCAGAATCGTATTTACGAGCGTCCCTATTATACACTATTTTTAAATAGGCATGTTTTTTATACTCAAATTCAAATATTTTTCCCATCTTTGATTTTATATAATTGAAATAAACTATACGTTTCAATAGGAATTAAAAATATTATGAGAAAAATCCAAAGACTTATTTTATTTATTATAAGTGTATTGTTTGTTTTTGATGTAAATGCTTTTGCAGAAGAAAATAAGGATACAATAATCGTAAATAATAAAAAGAAACTTGCTTTTAATGGCTATTCAGGAGGTATGATGTTTAATATCGGGCATGTGCAGTCACAAAAATATAGTTTATATAATCCAAATGCTACTCATGCGCAAAATTTACAGTTACGAGGTTTTACAACTGGTTTAGGTGGTGCACTCCGCTTAAATTTTGGAAAACACCTTAGAGTAGGAGGCGAGGGTTATGTTTCTAACTTACATTATGGTGAAAATGATAGCTATAGCAAAATAGGTTGGGGAGGACTATTAGTAGATTATGTTTTAGAATTTGAAAAATGGACATTTTTTGCAGGAACACTAGTTGGAGGAGGAACATATAGAAATTTAACTCTTTTGTCTGAAACGCCTATTGATTATCGTATTGAAGAAAATTCTACATCATTTAGAAAATACAGCTTCTTGGCTTTAGATCCATTTGTAGGAATCGAGTATGCTTTAACAGATAGAGTTCATTTAATATCTAAATTTGATTATATGATAAATATATCAAATCGTCAATCAGATTTTGCAGAGGGGACACGCTTCTTTATTGGATTTATGTTTTGCCATTAATAGCAGTAAAATATTTATGTATAGCTGTTTATATTGTTTGTTGGCAAAGAAAAAGGCACAAAAAAAGGGTAAGCTACTTGCATCGCACTGCTTCGACCACCTACCCTTGCTTCCTTCCGGACCTGGGGGATTCAGCAGGAGCTAGTCGTACAAGACTCACCCAGCGCAAAAGTACTATTTTTATGTGATTCCCAAAATAAAACAATAAATTTTTTTTCAAAAAATATTTATATCTTTGAAATTCTATTTTTTGAGCATCTCATTAGATAGTAAATGTAATATAAGCAGAAGAAAACCAATGGATATTTCAGTAGTAATACCACTATATAATGAAAAAGAATCCCTGCCAGAGTTAGTGCAATGGATTGATAAAGTGATGAATGAAAATAATTTCTCACACGAAATTATTATGATTGACGATGGAAGTACAGATAATTCGTGGAATGTATTAGAGGGTTTAAAACAAAAATATTCTGCTATTAAAGGAATAATGTTTTGTCGTAATTATGGCAAAGCTGCCGCGCTACATGTGGGTTTTCAGGCTTGTAATGGCGATGTAGTAATTACTATGGATGCAGATTTGCAAGATAGCCCAGATGAAATACCTGAGTTATATAGAATGATAAAAGAAGATGGATATGATATTGTTTCTGGTTGGAAAAAAGTACGTCATGATCCTATCTTTTCAAAAAACTTACCAAGCAAATTATATAACTTTACAGTTAGAGTGATGACAAAAATAAAATTACATGATATGAATTGTGGCCTTAAAGCCTATAGAAATCGTGTAGTGAAAAGCATAGAAGTGTACGGAGATATGCATAGATTTATTCCAGTTTTGGCAAAATGGGAGGGATTTAATAAAATAGGCGAAAAAGTTGTTCAGCATAGAGAACGTAAATATGGCAAAACAAAATTTGGGCTAGAACGTTTTGTTCGTGGCCCTTTAGATTTGCTATCAGTTATGTTTATTGCAAAATTTGGAAAACGCCCAATGCATTTCTTTGGAGTAATGGGCGGTGTGATGTTTTTAATTGGATTTGTTTCGGCTATATATTTAGGAACTAGGAAATTGATTGCAGTAGCAGAAAATATTAGAATGGAAAGAATGACAGAAAATCCAATATTCTATATTGCGCTAACTGCGATGATTATGGGAACTTTATTGTTTCTAGCTGGATTTCTAGGTGAACTAATTTCTAGAACATCAAGCGTAAGAAATAATTACAATATTCAGAAAGAAATTTAAATATTTTCTTGTTCCATTTTTAATAGATTTTGCTTTAAATCTAGTCCTCCAGCATAACCTACAAGTTTGCCATTTGAGCCAATTACTCTATGGCATGGAACAACAATAGCAATAGGATTTTTATTATTTGCTAAACCAACAGCACGGCTAGCTTTTGGGTTACCTATTGCTTCGGCAATCTGCTTATAGCTACGTGTTTGTCCATAAGGAATGTCGCACAATGCTTGCCAGACTTTTTTCCTAAAATCTGTTCCAATCATAATAAGCGGCAAGTCAAACAGTTTTCTTTTGCCTTCAAAATACTCTAGTAGCTGAGAATAAGCTATGTCTGTTAGAGTGTTGGCGTTTTTCATATCAGGCGATGACTTCCCAAAAGCAAATTTAATACATGATATTTTATCCTCAATATAACCTATGTTGAATAAGCCATGTGGAGTATTATATGTTGCAATTTTTTCTTGATCCATTATTAATGAAATTTGATTTTGCAAAGAAAAATTATTTATGAATTTAAACAAAATTTATTAAGAAAATAACAAAGGATTGTGTATATTAGAATGCTTACTCGTATTGCGTATTTGATAATTATTATATTTATTTACAAAAACTATTTTACATGTGTAGGGTACAGATTCTTATCAGCATTTTATTCTTAGCAGTCTGCACACAGGTGTATTCGCAGAAAAATATGGAACTGGGAAATGAAGCTCTAGAAAGAGAGCAATTTTTTCAAGCAATAAACTATTATAAAACTCAAATAGATAAATCGAAAAGAAAAACAAAGTTAATCGCCGAAGCAGCATATAAGATTGGATATTGTTACAAAAAATTGTCACTACCAAGTAAAGCAAACGAATATTTTAGAATAGCAGTAAAAAACAATTTTCCAGACCCAATTTTGTATTTATACTATGGCGAATCGTTTCACATGATACAAAAGTATGATTCTGCAAGTATTTATTATGAAAAATTTAAATTGGCAGACCCTAATCATAAGCTTGCAGATAAAGGACCCAAAAGTATACTTTTTACACACGAAATGTTGCAAAACCCAACAAGGTACGAGGTAAGGATAATAGGAATGTTAAACTCGGGAACATATGATTATTGTCCTTTTTTCGAAGCACGAAGTAACGAAAAAGTATATTTCACCTCTACTCGACATGCACCAACGCATTCTTATGTAAGTCCCGAATCTGGCGAATATTGTTCTAATCTTTTCTATTCAGAAATAAACAAAGATAAGCGATGGTCAGAGCCAAAACTAGTAGCTGGGGTAATAAATACGGTAAATGAAGAAGGGGCAGCATGTTTAAATCATAAATCAAGCAATATCTATTTCACGAGGTGTGAGTACGATAAAAAGCAAGATAAAGGCTGTAGAATATTCGTGGCAAAAAGATCTGGAAGTCATTGGGGAAGGGTAAAAGAAGTTGATATTCCAGGTATTCCTACAAATATTTCTATAGGTCATCCTGCAATTAGCGATGATGAGTTAAGTTTGTATTTTGTTGCAGATAGCTTATTAGGAGGTTTGGGAGGAAAAGATATATATGTGGTAAAGCGTGACCGGATTTCTCAGCCATTTGGTCCACCACAAAATCTTGGTGAATATATAAACACTGAGGCAGATGAAGTACATCCTTATATTCGAAGTAACGGAGACCTATATTTTAGTTCGGACGGACACCCTGGAATGGGAGGCTTAGATGTTTTTGTTGCAAAAAATAAAAAAAGAGCAGAGTACGATATAATAAACTTAGGAAGTCCAATTAACTCTTCACACGATGATTTTGGAATAAGTTTTATGGAAAATAAAGAAGAAGGC
>CAYJBL010000024.1:10262-10670 GCA_964368115.1 uncultured Bacteroidales bacterium | reverse complement strand
AAGGCTTGCTTAGTTCGAGAAGAGTAGGAGGAATGGGAGAAACAGATATATATCATTTTGTTTTACCTGAATTGAAATTTGAAGTTTCTGGATTAGTTTCCGATAAGTATACCAATAAACCAATCGCAAATGTTGAAATACAAGTTTTAGATCAAAATTTTGTATTAAAAACTATAACAAAAACAAATGAAATTGGAGAATATAAACTCGAATTAGCACCAGATGAAATATATGTTATTATGTATGAATCAGAATCATATACAACGGAAAAAATAAATATTGACACAAAAACACAAGCTAAATCAAAACATTTTGTACGCGATGTATTTTTAACGAAATAAATATTATATTTGGCGACAAAATCAAAGAATAAAAAAATAAAACACAATGAAACAAATCGTAATTTTA
>CAYJBL010000024.1:0-10252 GCA_964368115.1 uncultured Bacteroidales bacterium | reverse complement strand
CTATTATTTTATTGCCGTTGCTAACATTTGCACAGCAAAAATTAGTTGAAAAGGGAGATGAGTATTTTGACAGTTACAATTTCGAATTAGCCAAAGATCATTACGAAAAAGCCTTAGGAACTCTTAGGTCGACAAGTGAAGTTGTTTACGCTAGTTATAAACTTGGTTACTGTTATAAAATGCTTGGTGATTTGGATAAAGCAGAAATGTATTTGAAATCTGCTGTGAAAAATTACACAACAAATTCTACTGTAAATCAGGATATTTTATTGAACTATGCAGATGTGTTGAAAATGAATGGTAAATACGAAGATGCAATTGACATTTATCACCAATATTTAAAATTAGTCCCACAAGATTATAGAGCAAAAAATGGGATAGAGTCTTGTGAAATTATTCCAAAATGGTTAAACAAACCAACAAGATACAAAGTTGTGAACGTTGCTAAATTTAATTCATTGCAACAAGATTTTTCATCAACATGGGCATCGAAAGATTTTAGAGTAATGTATTTTACTTCGTCGAGAGAAGGTACATTAGGAAGTAAAAATAATCATAAAACAGGTCAGCGTTTTACGGATATATTTCAAGTAACTCAGGATAGAAAAGGAAATTGGAGTGAACCTGTGCCATTGGCAGGAGGAATAAATACTACAGATGATGAAGGAGCTTCTACCGTTTCTGTAAAAGGTTCTGAAATGTTTTTTACTCGTTGTAAATCAGGAGAAACAGTAGATGAACCATGTAAAATATATTTTGCATCGAAAAAAGGTAATGCTTGGGGAATGCCATCTGTACTTAATCTGATTGGTTTTGAAAATGTTGAAGTTGGATATCCTGCATTATCTCCAGATGGTAGTATTTTGTATTTCTCTGCAAAATCAGAAAATGGTTATGGTGGAATGGATATTTATATGGCTCACAGAGTTGGGACAAAGGGTTTTACGTATGGCGAACCAATGAATCTTGGAGACAAAGTAAATACACTTGGGAATGAAGTTTTTCCAACAGTAAGACATGATGGAACATTGTATTTTGCTTCGGATGGTCATAAAGGTATGGGCGGACTTGATGTTTTTAAAGTTGAAGTCGATGAACAAGGAAATTTTACAGAGGCAAAAAATTTACAGTATCCGATAAACTCATCTTATGATGATTTTGGAGTAATCTTTACAGGTAAAAAAGATGAAGGTTTTATTTCATCAAACCGAAAAGGTGGTGTAGGTAGCGATGATTTATATGCTTTTTCAATGCCTCCACTTGAAATATCGTTAAGTGGTATAATAAGAGATACAACGCACTTAGAAAGTGTAAGAGTTGTAAATAAAGCGAAAATTACGATTAGTAATGATGCTGGAATTGCAGGAGAATTAGAATCTAGCGAATCAGGTACATTTATCTTTGATTTAGAGAAAGATCAAAATTATAAAATTAAAGTTGGCTACGGAAATAATTACTTTTCAAGGTCTATAGATTTATCAACTTTTAATATTGAATATGATACAATAATTGAAAAACAAATTAATATTGCAGAAATTCCAAAAGTAATTACTTTGCCAAATATTGAGTATGCTTATGGTAGCGCAGAGTTGCGTCCAGAATCTACTGTTGCTCTTGATGGTCTTGTAAAAACCTTAGTGGATAATCCTAATATAACAATTGAATTGCGTGCGCATACAGACTTTAGAGGAAAAGATGATTTTAATATGAAATTATCTTTACAAAGGGCAGAGTCATGTGTTACTTATTTGATTAGCAAAGGAATTAAAGCAGATAGATTAACCGCAAGAGGATTTGGAGAAACAGAGCCAAAACAAATAGATAAAGTATTAGCTAGTCAATATTCTTACTTTAAAATAGACGATGTTTTATCTGAAGATTATATTAATAATTTGTCTACAGAAAAACAAAAAGAAGATGCACATCAAATAAACCGTAGAACAGAATTTAGTGTACTATCAAAAGATTATGGTGTGCAAGCAGTAGAAAATGAAAATGTTTTGGAAAAGAAACAAGGTAGCGCAATCGTTGATGATTCGGAAGACGAAGACTTCTAGTAATAGTTTCTATTCTAAATTCAAAAATTACAAAATTCTTACAGTCTTAAATTTTTAAATATAAAAAAATGAGTTGTGAATCAAGATATAGCACAAGGGGAGTTTCTGCGTCAAAAGAAGATGTGCATAACGCAATAAAAAACTTAGATAAAGGAATATTCCCAAAAGCATTTTGCAAAATTATTCCAGACATCTTAGGAAATAATCCAGAGTACTGTAATATTATGCATGCAGACGGAGCAGGAACGAAATCTTCGTTGGCATACATGTATTGGAAAGAAACAGGTGATTTATCTGTATGGAAAGGTATCGCAGTAGATGCAATCGTAATGAATATTGACGATTTGTTATGTGTTGGAGCTACAGATAATATTTTATTGTCATCAACAATAGGAAGAAATAAAAATCTTATACCTAGCGAAGTGATTTCTGCAATAATTGAAGGAACAGAAGAATTTTGTAATAATCTACGAAATCTAGGTATAAATATTCATCTTACAGGAGGCGAAACTGCAGATGTTGGCGATTTAGTAAGAACAGTAATAGTCGATTCTACAGTTACATGTCGAATGAAACGCGAAGATGTTATTACAAACGAAAAGATTTCGGATAAAAATGTAATTATTGGATTATCATCGTTTGGACAAGCGAATTACGAAGAGTTTTATAATAGTGGGATGGGTAGCAATGGATTAACATCTGCAAGACATGATTTTTTTAAGAAAGATTTAGCGAATAAATACCCAGAAAGTTATGATAATAGTATTCCTCATGAACTAGTTTATACAGGACAATATCAACTTACGGATAAACTTGAATTACCATATACAGACGCAGGTAAACTCGTACTATCACCAACTCGTACTTATGCTCCAGTAATTAACGAAATTCTTGCAAAATACAGAACTCAAATAGGAGGTATAATACATTGTAGCGGAGGAGCACAAACAAAAATTCTTAATTTTATCGATGATTTGCATATAATTAAGAATAATATGTTTGAAATACCTTTGTTATTTGAATTGATACAAAAGCAAAGTAATACAAGTTGGCAAGAAATGTATAAAGTATTCAATATGGGGCACAGAATGGAATTGTATGTTCCAGAAAGTATTGCTGCTGATATAATACAAATTAGCAATACCTATGGTATAGATGCTCAAGTTATTGGATATTGTGAGAAATCCACACAAAAGAAACTTACAATAAAGTCAGAAAAGGGAGAATTTATTTATTAAATAATTTATGGCAAGAGAACTAATTTTAGATAAACTCGTAGGAGTTAAAAACCGTTTTATAGAAGTAGGAAAACTACTTACAGATCCGTCGGTTATGTCCGATATGGATAAATACATTAAACTCAATAAAGAATTTAAAGAGTTAGAGCCAATTATAGAAGCATTCGATCAGTATAAATTGCTTACTTCTAATATTGATGATGCAAAAAACATTTTATCAGTAGAGAAAGATGAGGAAATGCGTGAAATGGCAAAAATGGAACTAGATGAACTACATCCACAAGTAGAGCCATTAGAAGAAAAAATAAAACTTTTGCTTATTCCGAAAGATCCAGAAGATGATAAAAATGCAATTCTTGAGATTAGAGCAGGAACTGGTGGCGATGAAGCTAGTTTATTTGCAGGCGAATTGATGCGTATGTATGTTAAGTTTAGCGAAAGTAGAGGTTGGAAAACAGAAATTACTAGCTCAACAGAAGGAACGCAAGGAGGATATAAAGAGGTTGTTCTTAATGTTTCTGGCAATGGAGTATATGGCGTTCTGAAATATGAATCTGGCGTACATAGGGTTCAGCGTGTGCCACAAACAGAAACACAAGGTAGAGTGCATACTTCTGCTGCGTCGGTAGCTGTTCTGCCAGAAGCAGATGAATTTGATGTAAAAATAAACCCTGCTGATATCAAAAGAGATGAATATTGTTCTTCTGGGCCTGGTGGGCAGTCGGTAAATACAACATACTCGGCTATTCGTCTTACACATATTCCATCGGGAATCGTAGTAACTTGTCAGGATGAAAAATCAAAACTTAAAAATCTTGATTCTGCAATGAAGGAATTACGTACAAGATTGTACAATCTGGAGTACCAAAAGTATATGGATGAAATATCTAAAAAACGTAAAACTATGGTATCTACAGGTGATAGATCAGCAAAAATACGTACGTATAATTTTCCTCAAGGGAGAATTACAGATCATAGAATAAATTTTACAGCGTACAATTTACAGAATTTTATGCTTGGAGATATTCAAGAGTTGGTTGATCAGTTGATTATGGCTGAAAATGCTGAAAGATTAAAAGAAGCAGAAACTGCTTAATAAACATTGTAAAATATATGAAATAAGTCAAATTATTGAAAATTTATTCGGTAGTTTGACTTGTTTTTTATTCTTAATAGGCTTGTTATTTTAAGCGATTAATTCGATTTAAAATAAGTTCACAGGTGTTAATAAAGTAATAATAAATTATGAATACTAGTAATCTAATTAACTTATCTTTACATTTAGTAGGAAATAAACACAATGATGAAACACTATATCTTAGTAATGATTTATTGTTTATAGATGATGACATAAAAGAGATATTAAATTCTTACTTTATAACCTCATTCAAGGATAACGAATATTTTAACCTTTACCACGAATCGGAATTGTCACTGAATGAAGTGTACACCTTTGTCTCCGAAATTTTCAATAATCCCGAAACATTACACGAGCAATCTATAAACCTCGCAAAACATTTGTACGAAAAAAGCGACCACCCTAAAATAAAAGGTGGAGAGTTTTATGTGGTATATTTTAAAGACTGCATTATTGATGGAAAAACCGTAGATGCTGTAGGATTATTCAAATCCGAAAACAAAGATACGTTTCTAAAAGTTGAGTCAAACGGAGATAATTTCGAGATTGAGAGTCAACAAGGAATAAATATTAACAAACTAGATAAAGGGGCTTTGATATTTAACACCGAAAGAGAGAATGGTTATATCGTAGCAGTAGTAGACAACACAAACAGAGGAGCAGAAGCGCATTATTGGATGGATGAATTTTTGCATGTTCGTCAGCGTCAAGATGAATATTACAATACTCAAAATGTGATGAATCTTGCCAAAAACTTTATTAAGGAGCTGCCAAAAGAATTTGATGTATCAAGGGCAGACCAAGTTGATTTAGCAAATCGGACAACAAAATTTTTTAAAGAGAAAGACAATTTTGATATGGATGAATTTGCAAATGAGGTTATTGGGCAACCAGAGGTAATTGATAGTTTTAATCGTTACAAAGATAATTATGCACAAGAGCGAGACATAGAGTTTTCGGATAGTTTTATTATATCAGATTCAGCAGCAAAAAAAGGTGCTCGTTCGCTGAAAAGCGTTATAAAGCTTGATAAGAATTTCCACATATACATACATGGCGACCGTAGTAAAATTGAAACTGGCGAAGATGCCAAGGGTAAATACTACAAAGTGTATTATAATGAGGAAATGTAAAAAGATTTAGTAAGTTTTTTGCTAATTACTATAAGTCAGAGTAGTAAATCAAATTTTTAAGTAAGTTCTCATGGTTTGATTTGTTATCATCTTTTATAAGAGCTTTTTCCCAGTTTCCGTACATTGGATTTGGGAGTATAATGTATTTAGTTCCGAAAGAATCTTTATTTTCACTTACAATATTTCTACCTTGGTTTTCTGTTCTAACTTCAAAAATACCATCAAAATCGTCAAGATTATCACCAATAAAAAGTATCATATTATATTTTTCAGCAAGTTTAGCTCTGCGTGCTATTTTGCTACTTTCAGTTGTTTTGAGAAGGTAGTTTTCGGCAGGAACATCAGGGAATCCGAGTTTTGCAAGATTGATGATTGTAGATTTAAGTTCTGATTCCATTCTATTGCTAACATACAAAATTTCTACACCTTTATCGATAGCATAATTGATAAAATCTATAGCTCCAGGAACAGCAGTTGCAGATTCCATATCAGACCATTCTTCCCATAGGTTGCTAGAATATAATTCGGCTTCCTTAATTAAATTCGCTTGAAAATAGCTGTTGTCAATACAAGTTTCATCTAAATCAAAAACTATTGCGTGTGGGAGCGTAGAACTTGTGTCTTTAAGATTATTATCCAAAGCCAATCTAGCATGATTATATGCTTGGTGACAGCATGCAGTGTACTCTGCAGAATTTTGTATCCATAGGGTTGCATTTATCAGATGGTCAGAGTTTTTTTGTTTATTTTTATCTGAATTACACGCAATTAAAGCAAATGAAATGACGATTAATAATAAAGCTGTTTTTTTCATTTTATAAAATTATAATTTTTGTATTTATAGATTTATGTTTTCACTCACGTTTAAAATGTTTTTAAAATCTGTTGTACTATTTACAAATTTAGAAAATTCTTCAGAGTTATTGCCTTCAGATGGAATATCTGAAATTATTTTAGCAACTAAAACAGGAATTTTAAAATCTTCGCAAACTTGCGTAATTGCTGCCGCCTCCATATCGTATACTAATTTTTGAGGATAGCGCAATTCTAATTCTTTTGCTTTTGTTTGGTCAATAAATGTATCTCCAGTAAGCACTAAGCAATCATCGTTCCCTACAAGAGGGTAGGCTTTTACCATATTTGGAGCTAAAAAGTGAAGTTCTTCAGGAATAATGACATCATGTTGAATACATTTTGAAGGAACAACTAATTCGCCTTGTTTATAGTGTGCAGATGCAGCAGCAAATCCAATAACAAATACAAGATCGAACTTATCTTTCTGCAATGTAATTGCAAGTTTTGATGCGGCAGCTACTTTTCCTATGCCAGTTTTTAATGTGGAATATGAATGTTTTGTTTGTTTTATTTTCAATGTTTTTTCAAACAAATCGCGTTCACTATCCATAGGAGTTATTACTAATATTTTCATCTGTGTCATTTGTGTAAAATAAAATGAGTATTTTTTATAAATAATTTTTGAATCTATTTGTTAATACCTTCAAGAGTAAGCATAAAGCTATATTCTAAGGCAGTTTCTTTGTATGCTTCAAAACGTCCCGAAGCTCCTCCGTGTCCAGTTTCCATATTTGTGTGCATAATTAAAACATTGTTATCTGTTTTTGTATCGCGTAACTTTGCAAGCCATTTTGCGGGTTCCCAGTACTGAACTTGAGAATCGAATAATCCTGTAGTAATAAGCATATTTGGATATTCTTGAGCTTTTACGTTATCGTATGGCGAATATTTAAGCATATAGTCGTAATATTCTTTATGTTTAGGATTTCCCCATTCGTCAAATTCGTTAGTAGTAAGTGGGATTGTTTCGTCGAGCATGGTATTGATAACATCAACAAAAGGAACGGCAGCAATAACACCATTATATAGTTCAGGATTCATATTGACAATAGCGCCCATTAGTAAACCACCAGCGCTTCCACCCATTGCGTATAGGTGTTCGGCAGAAGTATATTTTTCAGCAATTAAGAATTTACTACAATCAATAAAGTCGTTGAATGTATTTATTTTATTCAGCATTTTGCCATCTTTATACCATTGGCGTCCCAATGCTTGTCCGCCTCTAGGGTGTATTAATACATAGATAAAACCTCTGTCAAGTAGGCTTAATCTTGCCGAAGAAAAATTAGGATCTATAGTATAGCCATAAGAACCATAGGCATATTGTAAAAGTGGTGCGCTTCCATCAAATGCAGTACCTTTTTTGTAAACTATTGAAATAGGAATATTAACGCCATCGCGTGATGTTACCCATAATCTTTTGGCTTCGTATTCTGCTGGATTGTGTCCACCAACAACCTCAGAAACTCTTTTTACTTCACTATTTTTATTGCGCATATTGTAATCAATAACTGAACTTGGAGTAGTCATTGAATTATAACTGTATCGTAGAATCTCAGTGTTAAAATCTTTGTTTGAATGGGTGTTGGCTACATAAACTTCTTCTGGAAATTCAATATAGTGCTCTTTGTTATTAATAATATCGATAATTCTTAGATGAATAAGAGCATCCTTTCTTTCGGTAACTACTAAAAAATTATTAAAAACATCAATACCCTCTAAGAAAACATCAGGCCTATTTGGAATTAACTCTTTCCAATTTTCAATATTAGTCAAATCTTCAGATGTTTCCATTAACCTGAAATTCTCTGCCTTATAGTTTGTGACGATATAAAATTTTTCTTTCGCATGGTAAATATAATATTCGTGCTCGCTAAGCATTGGAGTGAAAGATTTAAATTCATTATGTGGTTTGTTTGCATCAAGAATTAAATAATCAGAAATAAGAGTACTATTCTTAGAAATAACCACATATTTTCCAGATTTTTCACGATAAACATCAATATAGAATGATGGGTCTTTTTCTTCATAAACTAGAACATCTTTGCTTGGTAGCGTGTTTAATTCGTGTCTCCAAACTTTTTCTCCTAAAAGAGAAACTTTATTTTTTGTAATATAGAAAAACGTTTTATTATCGCTTGCCCATGCACCGCCGCCGTCAGTATTCGGAATTTCATCTTTATAGATTTCGCCAGTTTCTAAGTTTTTGAATTTAAGAGTATATTGTCTACGACTTACTGTATCTTCACTATAAGCAAGAATTTTATTATCAGGACTAACAGCAAAACTTCCTATATCGTAATAATTTTTACCTTCTGCATAAACATTCATATCTAAAATAATCTCTTCGGAGTTTTCTAAAGTTTCTTTTTTTCGACAGAAAATAGGATATTCTTTACCATCTTCATATCGGCTATAATACCAATATCCATTTTCAAAAACAGGAACAGATTCGTCGTCTTTCTTGATACGACCTACCATTTCATCAAATAATGTTTTCTGAAGTTCTTCGGTATTTTTCATTACTTTGGTAGTGTAATCGTTTTCTGCATTAAGATAATCAAGAACTTTTTGTGTTTGAATATCTGGAGTTTCAGCGTTTTTCTGTTCATCCGAAAGTCGCATCCAAAAATATGGATCTATGCGTGTGTGTCCATGAGTTGTGATTGCCGAATCTATTTTGTCTGCTATTGGGGCAATGTGTGATTTTACGTCTATCATAATTTTTTCGTTATTGTTGTAAGTACACGAGACTAAAATATTAGTGAATATAAGTGTTGCTATTGAAATCTTTTTTATTCGCATTATACTTAATGTTTAATATTGCAAAGATATAATAATTGCGATATAAGAGAGAGGATATAATAAAATCTTAACATGCACTTTTGCCATAAAAAAAGCTTAGTAATTCATGGAACTACTAAGCTTTTTCAGTATGATTTAGATTACTTGTTATAAGTATGATTCTATAGAAGTACAAGTGCAAATTAAGTTTCTGTCACCGTATCCATTATCTATTTTTCCCACAAAAGGCCAGAATTTGTTATCAGCAATCCATTTCAATGGGAAAGCAGCAACTTCTCTACTATAAGCGTGGTTCCACTCTGTAGCGGTACACTCTATTTGTGTATGAGGAGCATTTTTTAGAGGGTTATCAGTTTTGTCTAATTTTCCTGATTTAATGTCTTCACATTCTTGTTTAATAGATTTTAGAGCTTCAATAAATCTGTCTAATTCTTCTTTGCTTTCGCTTTCTGTTGGTTCAACCATTAGTGTTTCGTGAACAGGGAAAGAAAGGGTAGGAGCATGAAAACCATAATCCATAAGACGGCGAGCAACGTCAGCAGCCTCAACACCATATTCTTCTCTAAATTTACCAAGATCAAGGATCATTTCATGAGCGCAACGTCCAGTTTCTCCTGTGTATAAAACTTTGTAGTATCCTTCAAGTTCTTTTGCAATATAGTTTGCGTTAAGCATAGCAACTTCGGTAGCTTTTTTCAATCCTTCGTAACCTAGCAATTTAATATAAGCAAATGTGATAGGAAGAATAGACGCGCTTCCGTAAGGACCAGCAGTAATAGCATTAATTGCTTTTTCTCCGCTAACTTTTACAATTGTATGTCCAGGTAAAAATTCAACCAAGTGTTTTGCAACAGAAATAGATCCAACACCAGGGCCACCACCACCGTGAGGCATAGCAAATGTTTTATGTAAATTTAAGTGGCAAACGTCGGCACCTATAGTCCCAGGGTTTGTAAGTCCAACTTGTGCGTTCATATTTGCACCGTCCATATATACTTGACCGCCATTTTCGTGGATGATATTTAC
>CAYJBL010000023.1:8402-15408 GCA_964368115.1 uncultured Bacteroidales bacterium | reverse complement strand
TTACTAAAGCAGAAAAAAAACTGATGCATAAAAATGTAACTCATTACGAACCTGAAATTGCTCTATATGTTGAGAACGACAATCCACTTGTTTATTATCAAAAAATTCTTGATTTAGCAGTAAAACTAGGCACAAGCGAACTTGAAATTTGGTTTGAAATAAACGAGAATTTCCCAAACGAAATTATAGAACTAGGCAAAAAATTTGACTTCAATAAATCGATAATAATAAGCGATTTAAATAATAAATTTCGACATATTAGATTAAGAAAAACAAATTAGATTCACCACGTAAATTTTTGTATTTTAATTTTGTTCAATTCAAATAAAGTAATTTTCTTTGCAAATTCAATTTTACATTTTTGAATGAAACCAACGAGAGAACATAGAAAAAAAGATCATAAACCAAGTGTATATTACAGATTTTACAAAAAATCTGGTCTGCTTTCTTTCCTATATTCAAACATTTTGAAAGTTTTGGCAATCATTGCAGCCATTGGAGTTATTGCCTGGCTTATCGACACTTATGTAATTAAAATAGAATCTATTCCACAATTTATCATCGACAATTTTGATACAGAGATAGTATTATTGTTTTTCTTACTCACCGAAAGTGTCATGGGACTAATTCCGCCAGATTTATTTATTTTGTGGGTAAGCGGATTTAAAGACACATTTTATCTTTGGGTTGGAATACTAGGCGTTATTTCTTATTTTGGAGGATTTAATGCTTACTTTATTGGTTCGCTAATAAAAAAACTGCCTAAAATAAATACATGGGCAGAAAAAATGTATGCAGAACATTTAGATAAAATAAAAAAATGGGGCGATATTTTTATTATTATTTCGGCTCTTCTACCATTGCCTTATGCCATTGTTTGTAGCTTGACAGGAGTAATAAAATACCCTAAACGAAGGTTAGCTGTTATTGGTCTATTCCGAATTGCTCGTTTTTACATCTATGCTCCTATTATACTTCAGTTTACGTAAATAATATTTTGTGGTTGTGATTACATTTCTGTGAAATTATTTTCTCCAGAAACTTAATAAATAGTTGTTTCAATAACAAGAAATAATAAAATTCATCACTATCAAAAAAATGAATTTCATACGTTTTCTTTATTATCTCATAGGTCGTATGGAACTCTCAATGAAAAATATCATTGTATAAGCTTTGAAGTAATGTACAATGAGTATTTTTCATGTTCGTTTCACAAAATAAAACGAAGAACAATTTTATGTCAAAATTATTTTTAATTTTGCGGCGAAACGAAAAAAAATATAGAACTAAAAAATTTATGGCAGAAAAAAAATTAGCAGTTGTTGCTTTTGGTGGAAATGCACTACTAAGAGCTGGTCAGAAAGGCACTAACGACGAACAAAAAGCAAATGTTTACGAAACATGCGAAGGCTTATTAGACCTATTAAATAACGATTATAATCTTGTTGTTGCTCACGGAAACGGTCCACAAGTTGGAAATATTCTATTGACAAACAATGCAGGATATAAAACACATGGTATTCCAGAAATGCCACTTGATGTTTGTGGAGCTTACTCGCAAGGTTTTATTGGATATACAATTGAACAACAGTTTTCAAATGTTTTAAGCAAACACAATGTAAATAAAGAGATTATTACTTTTGTAACTCAAGTTGTTGTAGACAAAAACGATCCAGCATTTCAAAAACCAACAAAACCAATTGGGCCATACTATACAGAAGAAGAAGTTGCAGAATTTACAGCTAAAAATCCAGAAGAATCTTATGCAAAAGATCCAAAAGGTAAAGGTTGGAGAAAAGTTGTTGCTTCGCCAGTTCCTGTAGAAATAAAAAACAAAAATATTGTTGAACGCCTAGCAAAAGAAGGTAAAATTGTTGTTACTGTTGGTGGTGGTGGAATCCCTGTTCACTACACAAGCGAAGGAACACTAAAAGGTATTGATGCTGTTATCGATAAAGATCTTGCATCATCGAAATTAGCAATCGAAATTGGAGCAGACGAATTTTATATTTTAACTGATGTTCCAAAGGTTTGCTTGCATTTTAACACACCAGACGAAAAAAGACTAGATACTATCAGTGTAGACGAAGCAAAACAATACTTACAAGAAGGACATTTTAGCGAAGGAAGCATGGCTCCAAAGGTAAAAGCAGCTCTTAATTTTGTTGAAAATTGTGGCGGTACATGTATTATCACTGAAGCAGGCCAACTTGGAAATCCAAATGCTGGAACAAGAATAGTAAAAAACTAATTAAATAATTATAAAACAAATAAATATCTAAATTATGGCATTTAATTTAAGAAACAGAAATTTTCTAAAACTTTTAGATTTTTCACCAAAAGAAATTCAATACTTATTAGATTTATCTTTAGATCTAAAAAAAGCAAAATATGCAGGAACAGAGCAACAAAGATTAAAAGGCAAAAACATTGTTTTGTTGTTTGCTAAAGATTCTACTCGTACACGTTGTGCTTTCGAAGTTGCAGCGTTCGACCAAGGAGCTCAAGTTACATTTTTAGGCCCTAGCGGTTCTCAAATGGGTAAAAAAGAATCAATGAAAGATACTGCTCGCGTTCTTGGACGTATGTATGATGGTATCGAATATCGTGGTTTTGAGCAAGAAATAGTAGAAGAACTTGGTGCTCACGCAGGTGTTCCTGTTTGGAATGGCCTTACTACAGAGTACCACCCAACACAAATTCTTGCTGATTTCATGACAATGATAGAGCACTCTGACAAACCACTTAACAAAGTAACATTTGCATATCTAGGCGATGCTCAAAACAATATGGGTAACAGCCTTATGGTAGGTGCTGCTAAAATGGGTATGGATTTTAGAGCTGTTGCTCCAAAAAAATATCACCCAACACCAGAACTAGTAGCTCAATGTCAAGAAATAGCAAAAGAAACTGGAGCTAAAATTACAATTACCGACAATGTAGAAGAAGGTGTAAAAGGTTGTGATTTCTTATATACTGACGTATGGGTATCAATGGGCGATCCAGAAGAAAAATGGGCTGAAGCTATCGAAGTAATGACTCCTTACCAAGTTAATATGGACATGATCAAAAAGACAGGAAATCCTAATGTTAAATTTATGCACTGCCTTCCTGCTTTCCATAACGATGAAACTACAACAGCTAAAGATGTTGCAACTAAATTAGGAACAAAATATCCTGTTGTTGCAAATGGTGAAATGGAAGTTACTGAAGATGTTTTTGAATCTCACCACTCTATCGTTTTTGATGAAGCAGAAAACAGACTTCACTCTATCAAAGCAATTATGGTAGCTACTCTTGGATCATAATATATGATTTAAAGTTGTGGTATTCACAATAAACAAAAAAACGCGAAGTAAAAATTACTTCGCGTTTTTTTCGTTCATAATATTTTTAACCTATTCAATATTGCCTACAATTGTTCCCGAAACCGACCAATGGCTAAAAGAACTTCCCTCATCATCACCCTGATCAATAACAATTTCTATTGTATGTTTTCCTAATTCTATATTATTCAACGGAATAATATATGGAGGTGTTAATGTTCCTGGGCACCAATTAGAACGACTTAAATCACTAGATGACAAACCATTTGCAAAATTTCCTGATGCAGGATTAAGCAATCTATAGCTTGCACAATCTGTACGCCACGGAACGATACTAAACAATGGCTTTCCATCAAGAAACAACTGATTTAATTTTGGAACAAATTCATCTCCATTTCCCCAACCACCATGACCAGTTGTGGTAAATAATAATTTTGCATTCTCTAATGTTTCTGTAATTTCAAATTCTATCTTTAAAGTATCTGTCTTAAATAATCTACCGTAATTCTGCCCCGACATTTCTAATACATTCAGAGTATTAAACATTGGCTGTACATATTTTTGAGCTGGCTCCTCAATATCAAATGAAGGAAAAAATTCTAAATCTAAACTTAATTTGTGACCGCCCTTATCATAATTACCGATAAATGCACCTATCCAAACTTCATCTTGATTACTTGGAATTAAAGATGTTACATCTTGCTCAAAAATAACAGAATCTGCCCAAGTATAATTATTAATCTCCCTTAGTTTATTAAAATGACGCGCTCCAAAGCTTGTAAAAAATCGCATTAGCTCAATCGGAGGTTCATAATTTGCAGTTGCGCATATTCCTTGAAATTCGCTACCATCTTTTGACTTATATACTGGTAATACTTTTGTGTCTTTAATAAATGCTTCAAGCATAGTATTTTTATCTGTTTTTGCTGGTATCATAAAAAGAGAACCTGTTCTATCATAAGCATCTCCATTTGACCATGATACAAGTTTTGCAAAAACATAATCCCCATTTTTGTAGTGCTCGCTCAAATTTACTTTTTTCAATATTATTGTTCCTGCAGATAAGCTAAAAATTGTTGTATTATCAGCCTCTTCCAAATTTGGTTTTTCAATACCTGGATCAAAGTTTATTGTATTATGATTAAAAACATTAAGTGTTTTGTATCTTGACATTATTATTAGTTCCTCAAATTCTGCTCGCGTGATTTCTACTGCACCAGTCAAATCATACTCCAAATCAGTTTTTTTCGAAATTTCTTTTATTTCACTAGCAATTATATCTCGATTACCGTTTATTGTAATTTTCAACACCAGAGATTCTTTAGTTGGCAAATATGACTGATAAGGTGAACCGCTAAATTTTGCATCTTCGGTATACCAAACTTCGATTGTATTTGAGAATGATAAGTATTTTGCGTAACTACATCTATATCCCAATATTGTATCTATTTTATCCTCATATTTTGGAACCATTAACGAATCAAAACTTTTGGTTACTTTGTATAATGTTCCATCTAATTCTATTGTAGAAATATTCTCATTTGTAGTGAAATCAGCATAAGATTTTATTTTCTCATTACTCCCTTTATAATGACACACTTTTTTATATACTATCAGTTCAAAATCCTGACCTTCAGAATAATTTCCATTGCTGTATTGCTTGTAAACAACTGCAGTTGGATTAGATTGAGAATTTGCATAATTTGCTATAAGTAAAAAACTTATAATTAGAATAAATAATATATTTTTCATGATTTATATTTTTTTAAAGACCAAAACATTAGAAACAGACCACAAATCACAGCTGGGATACTTAAAATTTGTCCCATATTTAACAGCATACTTTCTTCGAATGCCACTTGATTTATTTTAAGAAATTCGATAAAGAATCGTGCAGAAAATACCATTACAAGGAATACTCCGAGTAAGAAGCCTTTTGCATTTCGGAATTTTTCTTTTTTGTACAATTGTAACAAAACTATAGATGTAATAATGTAACACAAACCCTCGTAAAGTTGAGTCGGATGACTCGCCTCTTCCATTCCTGCTCTCACAAAAACAAATCCCCAAGGCAAATCTGTTTGATGTCCAAATATTTCGCTATTCATTAGATTTCCCATTATTCTGATAAATGCTCCTGCAAAACCAGTAACAATCGCAACCCTATCTATAGTCCAGAAAAAACTTTTGTTTTTCGATTTTCTTTTAAACAGTAAGATAGCAATAATAATCCCAATTGCTCCACCATGGCTTGCTAATCCCTGAAATCCTATAAATTCAAATTCAGGTGTAAATCTAACAGGTAAGAAAATTTCGAAGAAATGTTGCGAAAAATATGCCCATTCGTAGAAAATACAGTGCCCAATGCGTGCTCCAACAAGTGCACCAATTGCAACATAAGTAGTAAGCGAATCAAGTTCTGATGTAGGAACGTCCTCTTTTTTAAATATTCTTTTCAGTATTAGATAAGCACTTACAAACGCTAATGCAAATGCAACACTATAATATCTAAGTTGAAATCCCCCAAAATCAATTAAAATTGGGCTCACGTCCCACATTATCTGTCCAAACATATTTCTATTTTTTACAAAATTAAGGCATTTTTTTTATTTCTACACTTAAATTATAAAATTGCATTGCGTAAATACATATTTCGATATTGTTTTTTTATTTAATTTGCATTATTCAATAACCAAACTTATGAAAGCATTTAAAGCGTACGATATTAGAGGTATATACAATTCAGATTTCAATAAAGAGGATATTTATAAAATTGGGTATTTTCTACCACAAATCTTAAATGCAGACAAAATACTTATTGGTCAGGATGTTCGAGAATCTTCGCCAGAAATATTTACATACCTCACAAGAGGTATTACAGACTACGGAGCCAATGTATACAATGCTGGATTAACCACTACTCCGATGATATATTATGCTACTGCAAAATTTGAATTTGAGGCTTCTGTTATGATAACAGCTTCGCATAATTCGGCAGAATATAACGGACTAAAAGTATCTGGAGTAAATGCCAAACCAATTGGTTTTGACAGTGGGCTGAATCTTTTAAAAGAAGCCATGGAAAATCGAGAAATTATTGTTTCCGAGAACAAAGGCTCTATACAAGAAATTAATATTAAAGATAGCTATATAGATTTTCTTAGGGGATACATTCCCGACATTTCAAACCTAGCAATATCAATAGATTGTAGCAATGGAATGGCAGGTTTATTTATCAAAGAATTGTTAGGCGATACTCCAAAATATATTTTCGATACTCCAGATGGTAAATTTCCTAATCACGCCCCTAACCCACTAGTTGCAAAAAACATTGTCGACCTACAAAAACACGTATCTCAAAACAAATCTGATATTGGAATAATATTCGACGGCGATGCAGACAGAGTAATGTTTGTCGATGAAAATTCTGATTTTATTCCACCAGATTTAATGATTGCTGTTTTAGGACATTATTTTTCAAAATCAAAAACCAAAAACCGAACTGTAATTCACGATATAAGAACATCCAAAGCTGTTGGAGAATATCTACAAAAATTAGGTTTCGACATAAAAATGTGGAAAGTTGGAAGAGCTTTTGCTGCGACAAAATTAAAAGAAATTGATGGACTTTTTGGCGGAGAACTTGCAGGTCATTATTATTTTAAAGATTTTTATTATTC
>CAYJBL010000023.1:6755-8392 GCA_964368115.1 uncultured Bacteroidales bacterium | reverse complement strand
GCTTGCTTATTCTTAACGTAATTAGCGAAATGAAACAAAACGGGATAAAAGTTTCGGAATTAATTGCAAGAATAAAAAAATACGAAAATTCTGGAGAAATAAATTTCAGAATCGAGAACAAGCAAGCTGCAATGGAAAGTATCATCGAATATTACACTGCACAAGAAAAACCAGATGCATATTTTGATTTTGACGGATACAGAATTGAATACAAAAACTGGTGGTTGAATATCAGGCAATCAAATACAGAACCTTTTTTAAGGTTTTTAGCAGAAGCAAATTCTAGTCAATTACTAAACGAAATAACCAATCAAGTTACAAATATCATCGAAAAACTTGGAGGGAAAATTGATAGTGGGCATTAAGAGAGGGAATGATTACAAAAAAAAAGCAACTTATTAATAAGTTGCTTTTTTGTAGCGAGAGGCGGGCTTGAACCGCCGACCTCATGATTATGAATCATGCGCTCTAACCAACTGAGCTACCTCGCCATTTCAAATTTGCGGGGCAAAGGTATATTAATTTAATTAAATTACAAATTTTTATTTGCAAAGCTTAAAAATATTTTATATATTGCGCTGATAAATATTTACGTAATAGTCACTTTTATTAAATTAATATTTACAAATATTATATACTACTATGATAAAAATCGAATTAGAATACATTTTAAATACTTCAGCAAAAGTATTATTCCCTCGTTTGAGTAGCTCCTCTGGTTTGTCTGAGTGGTTTGCAGACGACGTAAGCGTAAAAGACGGAGTTAATTTTACTTTCACTTGGGGTGAAACTCATGAAAAAGCTACACTTTTAGATAGAAAACCTTATACTTCTGTTCGTTTCAAATGGTTACACATTGAGGACAGCGACGCATACTTTGAATTTAAATTAGAAACTCACGATTTGACAAGAGATTTAGCTCTAATAATCACTGATTTTGTAAACGAAGATGAAAAAGATAGTGCTATAGAGTTATGGGAATCTCAAATTAATGAATTAAAATCTATAATTGGGGCATAATTAAAATAGTCATCTAAACTTATTTTTTTATTTTTGCGAGCTATAATAAGGCTCATGCTAAAAAAAATACATAAATATGTTGTAAACGCATTCGTTGGTCCATGGATATTAATCTTTGCCATTTGCTTGTTTCTTCTATTAATGCAATTCCTATGGAAATACATCGATGACCTTGTAGGCAAAGGCTTAGAATGGAATGTTATCATCGAATTATTATTTTATGCATCGCTAACACTAGTCCCTCTCGCTCTTCCCCTTTCCGTTTTACTTGCATCCATAATGACATTTGGAAATCTTGGCGAAAAAAACGAACTTTTTGGAATGAAAGCTGGTGGCGTGTCCTTGTACAGAATTATGTATCCTCTATTGATTTTTAATATTGTTCTTAGTTGTGCTGCTTTTGGTTTTTCAAATAATGTACTTCCTTACATGAACTTGAAAATGCGTTCACTCCTTTTCAGCATACAGCAACAACGACCAGAAATTAACATTCGAAATGGGATTTTTACTGAACCTGTAGACGGTTTTTCGATCAAGGTAGATAACAAAAATAACGAAACAAATATCCTTGAAAATATTTTAATCTACTACCATAGGGAGCAAAGTGGAAATAATAA
>CAYJBL010000023.1:6116-6745 GCA_964368115.1 uncultured Bacteroidales bacterium | reverse complement strand
ATAATAATGCAACGACAGCCGAAACAGGTTCAATTAAAATTGCCGACAATAAATCTGTCCTAATATTAGATCTTTTCGATGGCTACAGATATGAAAACTTATTCATGGAAAGTGAAAATAAGCAAAAAACTCAAACCTTCCCTCATCAGCGCTCTAAATTTAAAAAGCAAACAGTCTATATAGAGCTAGATGGCTTAGCTCTGGATCGTAGCAACGATGAACTTTTCAAAAATGGTTTTGAAATGCTTAATAACAACCAGCTTGTTAAATCTATAGATTCGATAAATACATTTATTGATAATCGCGAGTATAATATCTGGCGCAGCATAGACGAGCATATTGTTTTCAAAGGAAGATACGAATGGAGTAATATTCCTGAAGATAATAAAATTATTGCCAGAAAAAATATTGACAAGTTAGTTTCCAATGAAAAAACAAGCACTGAATTAATTTACGATATATATAACTCTTACGATAAGGCAGAAAAAAATCGAACAATAGATCTTGCATTAAATAATTGTAGAGCAGCAAAATCATACGTTGAAGTATCAAAAGACGAGATTAACAGCCACAATAGATGGGTAAGTCGACACGAAATAGAATGGCATAGAAAATATGTTTTATCAATA
>CAYJBL010000023.1:5138-6106 GCA_964368115.1 uncultured Bacteroidales bacterium | reverse complement strand
ACTTGATTGGCGCACCACTTGGGGCATTTATTAGAAAAGGAGGCTTCGGACTTCCTGTAATTATTTCAGTTTTTATTTTCCTAATATACTATATATTATCAATAACTTTTGAAAAAATGGTTCGAGAACTTGTTCTTCTTCCAGAAGTTGGCATGTGGATTAGTACCGCAATATTGATCCCATTTGCAGTAATTTTAATCATAAAAACTGCACGTGACTCTATGAAAATGGGTGCCCATTCGTACAAAGCAATTTTCAATTTTTTCAAAAAAAAGAAGAAAAACACGCAAACCTCAAATTAAATACTTTTATAATAAACATAATTTTGAATGAGAATACTTGAATTAACCAATAAAATGCCCTATCCACCAAAAGATGGTGGCGCAATTTCTGTATTTTCTCTCTCGAAAGCTCTAACAAAATGTAATAATCAAATTGTTACACTGTCGATGAATACAAACAAGCACCATATCGACATAAAAACAATTCCAAACGAAATAAAAAACATTCTTGGATTAATTACTGTAGATATTAATACGGATATTAATATTTTTCAGGCTATTTGCAATTTAATATTTTCTAGAACTCCGTACATTGCCGCACGTTTCATTAACGATAAATATAAAAATCAACTTATTGAATTACTGCAAACACAAGAGTTCGATATCATTCATTTAGAAGGGCTGTACTTATGCCCTTATATCGAAGTTATTCGAAAATATTCGAACGCAAAAATTAGTTTGCGCGCTCATAATGTAGAACATGAAATTTGGCTAGGGACAGCAAAAAACGAAACCAATCCAATCAAAAAAATATATCTAAACAATTTAGCTAAACGCATTAAGAATTTCAAAATCAAATATTTAAATAAATACGACTATCTAGTTCCTATCACATATCGCGATGCAGATTTTTTCAATAAATTAGGCAATACAAAACCTACTCATATTGTTCAATTTGGCATTTTT
>CAYJBL010000023.1:0-5113 GCA_964368115.1 uncultured Bacteroidales bacterium | reverse complement strand
AAATCTTGCTGGCAGGAATGCTCCTAATAATTTCGTTTCATATTTAACTAAAATCGAATCTGTAAACTTTATCGGCGAAGTTGATGATGCGAATAAATTCATAAACGAACATTCTATTATGATTGTTCCTCTACTTTCGGGTAGTGGTATGAGAGTAAAAATTATCGAAGGTATGGCCTTAGGAAAAACAATCATAACTAGTTCAATTGGAACGGAAGGCATTAACACTAGTCATGGTAAAAATATATTAATTGCAAACACGGCAGATGAATTTATTAACGAGCTCGAAAAAATCATTAATAATCAAGACTTACATAGAAATATTTCAATTAAAGCGATAGAGTTTATAAACGAAAATTTTAATAAAAACAATATTGCAAAAAACTTAATTTCGTTTTATAACCAACAAAACAACTCATTGTAAACAAACCATTATATAAGAACAGCGAATGAATCAACAAAAAATACAAAATATTTTAGTTTACACAGATTTCACAGAAGTAGGTGAAAAGAGTATAGAATGGGGCATTTACCTTGCAAGCAAATTTCAAAAAGAACTTCATATTATACACGTTATAAATAATAATTCTTACAACTATTTCGAAAAATCTAACATACTGCAAGAAGTTAATCAAACTCTTTCGTCTTTGTGTTCATCAATTAAAGAAAAGCATAATATCAGTTGCAGTTTTTATGTAGAAGAAGGTTGTACTTGCACAATAATCAACTCAGAAGCCGAGCGTAACGACTCGTTATTTGTAATTTTAGGACACCACGGAAAAAATGATTTGCAATACCTTTCTGGAGTTGCTGAAATAAAAATTATTAGAAAATCAAGAATTCCATATTTTGTTATTCAAAAAAATTCTCCTCTGCCAAAACCTACAGGTAGTATTGTTATGCCATTAGGGATACAAAAAGAGATGAAAGAGAAAACAGGCTGGGTAAGCTATTTCTCTAAACACATTTCAACACACATTGATATATTATACAATTTCAGCGATGAAACTGGCTTAAAAAACAATATTCAATTTTGCACAAATTTCTTCAGAAAATATGATTTGAATTTCGAGAAAATTCCACTTCCGAAACGAGTAAATTTAGATTCAGAATCTACTAGATACGCTAAAAATGAAGACAGTTTGATGCTTGTTACCATTACAACAAAAAAAGACAACTTATTTCATAAGATATTTGGACTTCCTGAAACTAAAACAATTTCGAATAGCTATGGCATTCCGATCTTATGTATTAATCCTAAAAAAGATTTATACATCCCTTGCATATAATTTGCATTCGATATAAATTGCAAATCATTTTGTATAAATATTTTGAAACAAAATCTACTCACATAGTTAGCGATAAAACAAGTAAAAAATAGTCGTACGAACACATACATATTGCAATTTTTGTAAAAAAATATATACAAATTCTGCTGATATTTCTTTTCTAAGTTTATTTTTGTGAAAATTTTTAATAACTAAAATTAAATTATGAGTACAGATGTTATGTTTTGGTTTATCCCGTTTGCAGCGGTGTTAGCCTTAGTTTTTGCTTGGATTTTCTTCAAGCAACTTATGAGTCTTGATGAAGGGACTGATACAATGAAAAAAATTGCGTTACACGTTCGTAAAGGCGCAATGTCCTATCTAAAGCAACAGTACAAAATTGTTACGATTGTTTTCATTATTATGGCAGTATTTTTTGCAATTTTGGCATATGTTTTTGATTTACAAAACGATTGGGTGCCATTTGCTTTCTTAACTGGAGGTTTTTTCAGTGGTTTAGCTGGCTTTCTAGGTATGAAAACAGCAACGTATGCATCTGCAAGAACAGCAAATGCAGCACGTAAATCACTTGATGCTGGATTAAAAGTAGCTTTCCGTTCTGGAGCCGTTATGGGTTTAGTTGTTGTTGGTCTTGCATTACTTGATATTTCTGCATGGTACATCCTACTTGATGCTTTTGTAGATGATCCAGATCCAAAGCACAAATTAATAATGATTACAACAACAATGTTAACATTTGGTATGGGAGCTTCATTACAAGCACTTTTTGCTCGCGTTGGTGGAGGTATCTACACAAAAGCAGCTGATGTTGGTGCTGATTTAGTAGGTAAAGTAGAAGCTGGTATTCCAGAAGATGATCCTCGCAATCCAGCGACTATCGCTGATAATGTTGGCGATAACGTTGGTGACGTTGCTGGTATGGGTGCAGATTTATATGAATCGTATGTAGGTTCTATACTTGCAACTTCTGCTTTAGGTGCAGCAGCATTCTTTGGATCAAATTGGTCAACAGACATTCAGTTAAAAGCTGTTTTCGCTCCTATGCTTATTGCAGCTTTAGGTGTAATTCTTTCTATTATTGGAATTTATCTAGTTAAGACTAAAGAAGGAGCATCAATGAAACAACTTCTAAGATCTTTAGGCGTAGGTGTTAATGTTAGCTCTATTCTTATTGCAATAGGTACTTTTGGAATTATGTATTTACTTGAAATTCCTAATTGGCAATATGTTTCATTTGCGGTTGTTATTGGTTTAATTGTAGGTATTGTTATTGGACAAGGAACAGAATATTACACATCACATGCATACAAACCAACTCAAGATATTGCAAAATCTGGCGAAACAGGTCCAGCTACAGTTATTATCTCTGGTGTTGGAACAGGTATGATTTCTACTGCAATTAGTGTTATTGCTATCATTGTTGGTATAGTTCTCTCTTATTTATTTGCTGCAAAATTTGATTTCGCTAATTTAAGTGCTGGATTATATGGTGTTGGTATAGCAGCTGTAGGTATGTTATCTACATTAGGTATCACTTTAGCTACTGATGCTTACGGACCAATTGCTGACAACGCAGGAGGAAATGCAGAAATGAGCAAATTAGGTCCAGAGGTTCGTCAACGCACAGACGCTCTTGACGCATTAGGAAATACTACTGCAGCAACTGGAAAAGGTTTTGCTATTGGTTCTGCTGCACTTACAGCTTTAGCTCTTTTAGCTTCATATATAGAAGAAATTAAAATAGGATTACTTCGCGTTGGTCAAACCACAATGGAAGTTGGCGAAAAAGTAATTAACACTGCAGAAGCCTCAATCGTTGATTTTATGACTTACTACGAAGTTCACTTAATGAACCCTAAAGTCCTTATTGGAATATTTATCGGTGCTGTTATGACTTTTGTTTTTGCTGGTTTAACAATGAAAGCCGTTGGTAGAGCTGCAGAGAAAATGGTTATTGAAGTTCGTAGACAATTCAAAGAAATTAAAGGCATCCTTACTGGCGAAGCAGAACCAGATTACGAAAGATGTGTTGCTATCTCGACTAAAGGAGCTCAACTAGAAATGATATTCCCTTCTGCTGTTGCAGTGCTAGTACCTATTTTTGTAGGTGTTATTTTTGGTGTTGCCGGAGTAATGGGATTACTAGTTGGAGGATTAGCTTCTGGATTTGTTCTTGCAATTTTTATGGCAAACTCGGGAGGTGCTTGGGATAATGCTAAGAAATATGTTGAAGAAGGACATTTTGGCGGTAAAGGCAGCGAAACACATAAAGCAACAGTAACTGGCGACACAGTTGGAGACCCTTTCAAAGATACTTCTGGACCAAGTTTAAATATTCTTATTAAACTTATGACTATGGTATCGATTGTTATGGCAGGATTAACTGCTGTTTATTCCGTACTATAAAATAAATACATACTTAATATTATCACACCTAAACATGTTTTAGGTGTGATTTTTGTTTATATCTTTTGTGTAAATTTTATGCACAATAGCAATTTATTATATACATTTGTCCCCGTATGGATAAAAAACAAAACATAGAAGAGACTTCAAAAAAAAAGAAAGTAAAATCATTAAAAAACAGAACATTAGTTCTATACAATGACGATACAAATACTTTCGAACACGTTGTAGATTGTTTGACCCGTGCATGCTCACACACCTATTTACAAGCAAAACAATGTGCTTTTACTACCCATATTAACGGAAAATGTGATATCCTAAAAGGCGACTATGAACTTTTAATGAAAATTAAAACATACCTTGTCGAAAACAAATTAAAAGTTACAATTGATTAAAACTGCACAAGTATAAACAAACGTAATTTTGAATTTTGAATATTTCATAGCACGTAGATTATTTCAGAAACGCTACTCGTCGAGCAACTTTAGTCGTCCTATCGAAACAGTTGCAATACTCGGAATTGCACTTGGAATAATAATAATGATGCTATCCATTTCCATCGTTACTGGATTCAAAAAGGAAATATCAGAAAAAGTTATCGGTTTTGGCTCTCACTTACAAATAGTAAATCTGGACAATAACTCCTCATACGAAACTCAACCTATCTCTCAATCCCAGGGGTGGCTACCTGAAATAAATAAAATAGATGGAATAAAATCAGTTAGCAAATATATCGAAAAAGCAGGAATAATAAAACACAATGACAATCTTCATGGCGTTCTTTTTAAAGGAATTGACACAGATTACAACTGGGATTTTTTCAAACAATATATTAACGCTGGCGATACACTTAGCATTTCCGATTCTATAAGATTAAACGATATTATTATTTCGCAGCACATTGCAGATATATTGAATATTAATCTCGGTGATAAAATCAGTGCATACTTTATTCAAAACCCACCTCGAATGCGTAAGTTTACTATAGCAGGAATCTACGACACTCAATTAAAAGATTTGGACAAACTTTATGTACTTACAGATATCAAACATATAAGAAAGCTAAATGATTGGAAAGATGATCAAATTACAGGATTTGAAATAAAGATTGAAGATTTTTCTGAATTAACAAATTACGAAAAGAAACTTAACCGAATTATTGGCAATACATTTAGTGAAGATGGTAGCATGCTACAAACTAAAAATATTGTAACCGAATATCCAGGAATATTTAATTGGCTGTCACTTTTAGATGTTAATGTTTGGGTAATTCTAATCTTAATGACTGCTGTAGCTGGATTTAATATGGTGTCTGGACTATTAGTAATTATCCTTGAGCGTGTAAATATGATAGGAATAATGAAAAGTATGGGAGCAAAAAACATTCAAATAGAAAAAGTTTTTCTATACTTCTCAGG
>CAYJBL010000022.1:8987-15451 GCA_964368115.1 uncultured Bacteroidales bacterium | reverse complement strand
CTTGTTGTCCAAATTTACCAAGGTTTTTCTGCTTGTTGTTGAAACATTAATTCTCCATTTATTGTTTTTGCTCCCTGACTGCGACATTTCTGTAAAAATAATGTTTCTTTTGGTTTATAAATTAAATCAAAACAAATATGATTTTCCCTAATATAAGCATACGGAATATTTGGGCAAATATTATCATTTGGGAACATTCCCACTGGGCTCGCGTTGATAATAAATAAATATTCTTCGATTACCGATTTCGTAAGTTCTTCATAACTAACCTGATTTTTATTTTGAGGATTACGAGACACTGTCAACGAGGGAATGCCCAAATTATTCAACACATGAACAACCGACTTACCAGAACCACCACTCCCAAGAACCAATGCTTTTATATTTGTCTGTAAATTCAAACTTGAAATCACTGTCCTTACCCCAAACACATCTGTATTATAGGCTTTCAGGCAGAGTTTATTTTTTGACCTAAAAAATTTAATCGTATTCGCCACCTTCAAATCCACTATATCTTGATCAATTTCGTCTACATAATCAAGTACGACTTCTTTGTAAGGACTTGTTACATTCAAACCTAATAAACTTGGATTTAAGCTTATTACATCCTTTAAATCTTCGATTTTTTTTATTGAGAAAAGGCTATATTTAGCATCTGAAATCTTTTCCAAATCAAATTTCTTATCAAAGTAATTTTGCGATTCAGAATGTGATAATGGGTAACCTATTAGCCCAAGTTCTCTCATTATTCTGCTTTCTTGATTTTTTTCGCAAAATATTCTACAGACCAAATGCTTAATATTCCTGCAAATATTATTGAAATCGCAATGAAAAATTCTGGATTAATTTCTGGCACAAGCCACTCGTATCCAACTAATTCTTGCTTATCTCCAAATTGTTCGAATATTTGTTTTTTCCATGGCCACAAAATAATTACTGAGCCAAATACAAATCCAGCTAATGTTCCTATAGTTTGATCTCTAAACTTTTTGAATACCCACGACAACAAATGTGAAAATGCCAATATTCCAAAAGCAGCACCAATAACAACAGGTATTAAAATATCTAAATTTAGATCATTCACGGCATCAATCATAATCAATTGATAATTTCCCATGAGAATAAGAACAAACGAGCCGCTCAAACCTGGAAGTATCATACTACATGCTGCTACAATTCCACATATAAACAAATAATATAGCGAACTATTTTCACTTGCTGGACTCATTACAGATATTGCAACAGCAATACTTGTTCCTACAAGAAAGCTAATTATTGATGAAAAGTTTATTTTTTGCACTTCCATTCCTACAAAATATACAGAAGCTAATACTAGTCCAAAAAAATATGCCCAAATATAAACAGGATAATTTGCAAATAAATATTCGAATAATACTGCTACACTAAGAATTGCAACAAATGCACCTGCAAAAACTGCTATTAAAAAATATAAATCCGTATGTTTTATAAACTCTTTTATTTTTCCACTAAATAACAATTTAACTGCACTTAAATCAAATGATTTTATTGCATTTATCAATCGTTCGAAAATCCCTGTAATAAGAGCAATTGTTCCGCCAGAAACTCCTGGAATAACATTTGCGACTCCCATGCTAATCCCCTTAAGAAAAAAGCCTAAATATTGCTTAACCATAGTTATATGATTTTATTATTATAATTGTACTTTTTCGATACCTTCACACTCCATTAGTTTAGACAAAACCTCTATAAGTGCTACTTCATTTTTTTCTATTCTCTCTGAATTTTGCTCTAAATATTTCTGAAATGTTGCTTCGGTTTCTGCATCTACTTCAAATTTTTCGCTTAAGATTCTCATTTCTGCCTGAATATCATCAAGAATTTTCACTTCAGCATCATCTATCTTATTGTCTTCTACAATTTTATTTGCTTCTACTATAAATTCATCTGTCAACGACAACATCCTTTCTACATCTTTTTCTGGGCCTGTTGCACACGCAGTAAACGTAAAGACTAGCCCTAAAATCATTATTGTTAAAACATTAACTCGTTTCATTTTTATTTATTTATTAAAATTTAACGCAAAATATAACTTTATTTTACACTCACAATTAGAAATTTAAACTTATTACAAACACGCTATTGTTTAGCCACAATTGGCATTCTTCGTTCAAACCCAAACGGATGCGACGAAATTTTTAATATTGGAGGAAACTGATATCTTTTGTATTCGCTTGCTTTTACTAAATTCAAAATAAATTTAACTTCATCTTCAAAAAAGCCTCTTCCAATAATTTCTGTTTCCGACATATTATCACCTAGATAATACATCAAAACCGAATCTAAAGTATTATAATCTGGAAGCGAATCGTTGTCCTTTTGATTTGGGCGCAATTCTGCCGATGGAGGTTTTGTAATTATATTTTGAGGTATAATATCTTCTATATTCTCATTTATATAATTTGACATCTTGTATACATCTGTTTTGTAAACATCTCCCAATATCGACAATGCGCCGTTTGTATCCCCATATAAGGTTGAGTAACCTACTGCTGCCTCGCTCTTATTTGAAGTATTTAATACTACATGTCCAAACTTGTTTGAATATGCCATAAGCACAGCTCCACGCGCTCGTGCTTGAATATTTTCTTCTGTTACATTTGGGGCAGTATTTGCAAATATTTCTGACAATGTATTTTCAAATTCTAATCTAAGATTTTCTACCGAAACAATATGATATTCTACATTGCAACGTTTCGCCATTTCTACCGAATCATCAATAGAATGATCGCTCGAATATAATGTAGGCATTAAAATTGCACAGACATTTTCACTTCCCAAAGCCGCTTTTGCAATAGCCAATACTAAAGCAGAATCTATACCGCCTGAAAGTCCTAAAACTGCCTTCTTAAAACCAGATTTCGCAAAATAATCTTTCAATCCCAATACCAAAGCGTGGTAAATCTCTTCTATTCTAATATCCACCGAAACTTCCAATTTGCCGCTATTTTCGTCTTCTGTATCAAAAACCAGTAAATCTTCTTCAAAACTTTTTGCTCGTGCTAATACTTTTCCGTCAGAACCTATAAACAAACTATTGCCCTTATATATTGAATCTGTATTTGCTCCTACTTGATTCACATAAACAACTGGTTTATCTTGTCTTATCGCACTCATCCGAATTTCTCTTTCAAGATCCATGTTACTCGAATATTTTTCTGCAGAAATATTGATTAATAAATCTACATCTCCAAAATCTAAACAAGGCCCTTGCAGCGCATACAGACTCGCTCCAATTGCAACATGCAATTTTTTCCCCATAAAATTAAGTTTCTCAATTTTATCATCTGAAGCAAAATATCTAAACTCGTCATTCTGATCTTCTCTTTGTATGATTTCTTTATTGAAAATCTTTTTAGTTTGCTTATTTTCAATAAATACAGCTACATTTCTAAGATTTTCCCCATCAAATTTTGGTAAGCCTATTATCACAGCAATTTCAGTACAATATTCAAGCACCTCGTTTAGAGTTTGCTCACACTTGTCGATAAATTCTTTTCGCTTTAGTAAATCCGTAGGGAAACTACCGCATATTGCTAATTCCGAAAACACAAGTAAATCTACTCCTTTACTTTTTGCTTGTTCAATAGATTCTACGATTTTTTGTTTATTAGATTCAAAATTTCCAATATGATAATTATTTTGTGCTAAAGCTATTTTCATGATTTTTTATTCAAGTATTTATTATTTTGACGAGCGTTTCTTATTTTTGCACAAAAATAAAAATATTTCTCAGCCTAATATTGAAACGAACATGAAAAACTCATTGTATTTTTCACTTATGCAATGATATTTTCATCAAGAGTTCAATTTAACCGATGAAATAATAATAAAATAACAAATGAAAAAAAGAATACTATTAATAATTGGTTTATGTCTTGCTGTATCAGCAACTGTTTTTTTTGTTTTCTCAAATAAAAATCCTCTAGAAGTTGACGTTTCCGATATTGAACTAAGCGTTGAAATTGAAAGATTTGATAAAGAGATAAACCAAATTTTCGACGAAAACACGCAGCAAAATATTCAAAATTTAAATGCTAAATACGATTTATTTTTCCAAACATACAACGAACAAATCATTGGTATTGGCAGCATTAACAATTCATCGTATGCAGATTTTCTTAAAACTTTTTTACTCGACTATGCTGTTGTTGAAGCAAGTGCAGAAGTTGAAAAAGAATTTGCCGATATTGAGATATTAAACGAAGAAATTACAGATGGTTTTAAGCATATTATGTATTATTTTCCTAACGAGAAACTTCCTCGAGTAGCTTCCTTTATTGCTGGATTTAACCAATCGGTAATTGTAATAGATTCTTATATTGGAATAGGGCTAGATAAATATTTGGGTGTTGATTGTAAATTATACAATCAGCTAAATATTCCTGAATTTGCAAAATTTGAAATGCAGAAATCTTTAATCCCAATTGACATAGTAACTGCTTGGGTTCAAGACAAATTCCCTTTTCAACCTCAATCCGAAAATCTACTAAGTCACATGTTGTATTATGGTAAAATATTATACTTTCTGGATGCTATCTTTCCTAATTTTTCGGAAGCTAGAAAAAATAAGTATACCCAAGAGCAACTCGATTATTGCTATTATTTTGAAAAAGATTTATGGACTTCAATGGTCGAAAACAAGCAATTATTTATTTCCGATCATTTGAGCATTAGAAAGTATGTCGAAAGTGCTCCTTTTACATTTAATTTTGGAAATGATAGTCCTCCAAGACTAGCAAATTGGATTGGATTACAAATAGTACGTTCGTATATGAACAACAACGATGTTAGCATTCCCGAACTTATGCAAACAAATGATTATCAAAAGATTTTAAACCTATCCCAATATTCTCCTACAAGATAGATTTTTGCATTTGCAATGAATATTAATACTATTCTCCGCAAATTTGCGGAGAATAATTCATATATTTGCCGCATAAAAAGGTTTTGTATGGCAAAATACATATACGAATATAGTAGCTGGTCCAATTTCACTTGGGACGAAACTTTAATTTATCCACTGTTGACAGAGCTTAGGTTTATGCAAGGAGAGATATTGGGTAAGATAAAGTCATTGGGATTTAGACTTCAAGAACAGACAACTCTTAATACCATTACGGATGATATAATTAAGTCATCGGAGATAGAGGGCGAAAAGTTGAACTATGACCAAGTTCGTTCTTCTATTGCTCGCAAGTTGGGCATTGAAACTGCTAATTTGGTAAACTCTGATAGATATATTGAGGGTGTAGTAGAAATGATGTTGGATGCTACTCAAAACTACAAACTGGCTTTGAACGACGAGAGGTTATTTGGGTGGCATGGTGCACTATTTCCATCTGGTCGAAGTGGACTTTATAAGATAGAAGTTGCGCAATACCGCACAGGTGAGATGCAAATTGTTTCAGGAGCAATGGGCAAAGAAGTCGTTCACTACCAAGCACCGCCGCCAAATATTATACCACAAGAGATGCAGCAATTCTTAGAGTGGTTAAACCGTGACAATACAGTTGATAAGGTTCTTAAATCTGCGATAGCTCACTTATGGTTTATAATTATTCATCCTTTTGACGATGGCAATGGTCGAATTGCAAGGGCAATATCTGACTTGTTATTAACTCGTTCCGATGATAGTCCAATGCGTTTTTATAGTCTATCTACACAAATACTTCAACAGAAAAAAGAATATTACGCAATATTACAAAAGGTGCAATATAGTGATGGGGACATAACTGCGTGGCTTATGTGGTATTTAGAATGCTTTAAATTATCTTTAGAAAGTACGCAAACTATATTAGACAAAACCACCTATAAAGCCGAATTTTGGGAGAGACATAAAGATATATCATTAAACCATAGACAACAACAGATGCTAAATCGATTATTAGATGATTTTACAGGTGCGCTAAACTCCTCTAAATGGGCAAAAATAAGTAAATGCTCGCAAGACACAGCACTGAGAGATATTCAAGACCTAATATCAAAAAACATACTTCGCAAAGATAACAAAGGTGGCAGAAGCACTAATTATGAATTGATTGCAAAGTAGCAAATTTATATTTTCCCCATCAATTTATAGTTTCTCTCAAGAGATTCTATAATTGAGGGTATTCTATTCATGGGATATAATTTATGTTGATAAATATGGATTATCTATGTGTAACACATCTGCACACAGATAGTTTTCTTAATAAAAAACGCCAATGCTAATCACTGGCGTTTTTCGATTATTATATTTCAGTAGCATTCACCATCGCTGCATACACGTACATCGCAACAATAGCTTGCAAAGAAGGCTCTAACTCCTCTTTCTTTAATATTGGAGCTTGATGAGTGTGATTATTTCTCCAATTATATAATTTATGGTAGTAGTCCTTCATTTTGCTATATTCTGGTAATCTTGTTCCGTAGAGTTTCTGAAT